>JANXDV010000100.1 GCA_025058955.1 Archaeoglobaceae archaeon
TGTCTCCAAGCTGATCATCATTCACAGTCCTTATGATCGTTGGCACTAAAACTATACCAAGATCCGCTTTTCTGCAGTTCTCGAGGATCTTTGGAATCTCATTATGGTTCTTAGGATTCGTTTTCTCGTCAATTCCATCAAATGATAGGTAGACTGTATTCACTCCCGCTTCTCTAACCTTCTTAGCAAAATTTTCGTCGAGAGCAAGTCTTATACCATTGGTGTTCAGCTGGATATGATCGTAGCCTTCCTCTTTTATAGCTTTTATAATATCGAGCAAGTCTTCTCTCAGCGCTGGCTCACCGCCAGTTAATTGAACCGCATTGCATGGAACAGGCTTTATTTGCTTTGCAAGGCGCACCATTTGTCTTATCTGCTCAACTGTTGGCTCGTAAACATAGCCCGCTCTTTTTGCGTAGAAGAAACAATACCAGCATGCAAGATCACATCTGTTCGTCAAAACTATGTTGAGCAAAGCGGTATGGCTTCTGTGATTACCACAGAGACCACAGCTAAAGGGACAGTTTCCTTTTTCAGTTATAGGAGTCTCAATACCTTTTCCATCTCTTGCAAACCTTGAAGCTTTCTTGAAAAGCTCCAAATCGCTCCAATAAACGTCTTCAAATTCCCCATGCTCCTTACAGCTTTTCTTTATCATCACCTTGCCGTTCTCAGCATAAACTTCCGCTTCGATTATCGCTAAGCATTCAGGACAAAGAGATCTGGTTTTGTAAGGCAGTGTGATCTCGCTCATCAGTTTAATTTTTAATCACAGGTATTTTAAGATTTCCACGTATGTTACAGTTAATAGTTCAAAGAAAGGAATTAGTGCTCAATTAAGAATCCATTCATCACGTAGGTTTCATCATAATACCTTTTTACAATTCTCTCGGCAAAAAATCTTGCCTTTTTTGGATCTAAGCCGAAATAAGAAAAGAACGTCTCAATTTGTTTTCTACTTCTAAGCTGGTAAATGTTATCCGCAGAAGAAGTAATTATAAAGGGCGTATCGAATTTCTTCACCACTTTAGCCTCTTGCTTTAACCTTGAAAAAAGAGAAGATCTCTTTAATCCCTTTGTTGTCAGAAACTTCGAAAGTCCGAACTCGATTGCAACATCTTTTTCTTTTGCAAGTTTAATGGTTGCATAATCAAGCTCTCTTCTTTCGTTGTCGAGTAGTATATCTACCTTTTTTCTCATCACCGCTTCTTTGCAAAGTCCCAAAGAGCAATCAACCGCAACAATCGAATTTTTAACGCCTCTTAATTTTTCTCTTAGCTCCTTTGGATTCTCAGCCTTTATGATATATCCACTATATCCCTCCTTTGGTGGCTCTTCGCTCAGAACAACGAATCCGTTAAAGCCGAGTTCGATCTTTGGCGGAGAAAATCTCACGAAATCGAACATAATTCTCTTGCAAATTCCAAAGCTTTTTCTCTCTTTGCAGGATAAACTACGAGCTTAACCTTTATGGCCACTGGATCTTCATTAGAGAATTCTATTTCTCCAAGATATATTTTTTGTTTATCCAATCTTATATGTAGGACATTTTGTTTGTCAATCCTGTCTTCAAGTGTGTTCAACAGAATCTCCTTCTTTTCTTTAAGCAAAGAAAGAAGATTTTCCCAGAAGTTCTTTATCTCTGAGCTTTTTTTTAGCTCAACTTCTAAATATTCAATTGGATTTCCATAATGACCTTCAGCTTTACTCACTTGGATTTCAAAATCAAAAGGAAAAAGATTTGCGATTGCCTGAGAGACTTTCTCTCTACTCTCAGTTGAATGAACTACCACCGAAACTTTAATCCATTCGATCCTACCTTTCATTCCTGAAGTTTGCTCTATAACTCGGTCTAACCTTCTCCGCTCCTCTGCCCTTTCTTCGCAATCCTCTCGCTTTTCTCCCAGCAGGTGTTAGTCCCCGATATACTCTGCCTTTCTGTCTTGTGATCCAGTTAAGATTCTTGTCTGCAGCTATGTCTGGACAGCTTCTGTCAACAAGTATAACTTCAAACCACTTGAACTTTGCATCCTCACCAACCCAGTATGAACCAAGAACTTCCATATTCGGGAACTTTCTGTTCGCTCTCTCTTCAGCGATCCACTGCAAACCTTTTTTTGGTGTAAGTCTACTTACCATCTGGTTCTTTGTCTTCCTTCCTCTACTTGGTCTCCTTGGAAGTCTGCCACCTCTTCTAACTCTAACTCTAACAACAATTATACCTCTTTTCGCTTTATATCCCAATGCTCTTGCTCTGTTCAGTCTTGTAGGTCTTTCCAGTCTTACGATCACTGGCTCTCTTCGCCACTTCTGAAGCCTTTCCCATGTCAATTGATCCATTAGCTCCTCATTTCTCCAAGTTTCAGCTATGAATGCATACATTGACTTCATCCAGCAACCCCCTCAGCTTTTGGTTCACTCAGAAGTTCTATTTTCCTTATTTCAACCCTTCTTATTGGATAAATCTTCTTTGTGCCCTTGTAGATCTCTGAAGGGATTTTTCCGAGAATACACTCTTGTAGGAACTGAACGAAGTTTAGAGAAGTCTTACTCTCTACAACTTGTCTTGAAATAGCCCTTATTGCCCTTTTCTGTGAGCTTTTGCACCTCTTTACCGTAAATACTACAGGCTTCACTCTAATCTTATAACCATCCGCAGTCTGAATGTCGATTATGTCCTCGATCTTGCTCGTTCTCCTTCTTACAAGGCTGTTGAGATACTCTCTCATCAGCTCGAATCTCTGGAACTTTGTATAAGCCTTCTCACCGGCAACTCTGTGAACTTTGAAGACGAGTTTCTTGTAAGGATTTTGATTTGAAGCATCTCCTGTCAAATCTGCTAAGGTAGTTTCAACTGTTCTGCCGATCACAAGCTCTGGTTCACTTGCTGGAGTCTCGCCAACTTCAGCCATTCCAAAGTATTCAGGAGCAAGGAGAGTAAACCACTTCTTAGTAGCCCATTTATCCTTAACTCTTGCAACCTTTTTTCTCGCCATGTTCGATCGCAAAGGCTCTTGTGCGGTGGGAAAGGAGAGAGATTAAAAGCGGGAGAAAAGCCACTTTTCAAGGTTTGTGGTCTTAGGCTAATAGATCATGCATTGAATGCTCTCTCTTCTCAGGAGATCATTGCGGTCACTTCTCCTTATACACCAAAGACTGAAGAATACCTCAAAAATAGGGGGATAAAAACCTTTAGAGCTACTGGAAATGGTTTCATAGAAGACTACACGGAAGCCATTAAACAGTTA
>JANXDV010000101.1 GCA_025058955.1 Archaeoglobaceae archaeon
TAGGGCTCCACAGGAAACAAAGGGGGAGCGGTTTAGTTAGATTATTGCAAAGATCTATATAGACTCCCCCAATTTCTCTGGTTAAAATCTTGGCTCTTATGATTCAACTGAAAATCCCATTTGAACACTTGAGTGAGCAAAAATCATTCCTCAAAAAATCAAAAGCATAAGAAAAATTTTTGAAGGATTTAGAGAGTAAACAGTTCTCCAGAAGCATTTCCAGAGGAAATAAAGGGGAGCCCATCATCATAGAGCTTAACAAGAAAACTTAGCTCATTGTTGCGACAACTCTGGGAGAGATAGCTTTATGCTTTAGTAGCAGAAAATAGAAAAGGATTTCATCTTTCAAGCGTAATACATTTGTGATCGAGATCAAAGACTTAAGAAAAAGCTTTGGAAACATTGAAGTGCTTAAAAGTATAAGCTTTGAAGTTCGTGGAGAGATCTATGGGCTTCTTGGACCAAACGGAAGTGGAAAGACGACCTTGATGAAGATTGTTGCGGGAATTCTTAAGCCAACAAGTGGAAAAGTTTTCGTGGAGGGAATTGATGTTGAAAAGGATCCCTTGAGAGTCAAGGAGGTCATCGGTTTTGTTCCAGAAACACCCGTGCTTTATGAAAGTCTAACGGTTTCTGAGCTTTTGAATCTCGTTGGAAAAATAAGAGGTTTGAAAAGAGAGGAATTGGAGGAAAGGGTGGCTAATTTCGCAAAAGCGTTCGAGATTGAGGAGTTCATGGACTCTTTGATCGCAACGCTTAGCTTTGGAAATAGGCAGAAGGTTGCAATAATCTCCGCTTTACTTCACAATCCCAAAGTGCTGATCCTTGACGAAGTCATGAATGGGCTTGATGTAAAATCAGCAAAGATCCTTAGAGAGCTTCTTTTTAGATTTAGAAAAGAGGGAAAAAGCATTCTTTTCTCAACGCACATAATGCCATTCGCTGAAATGCTCTGCGATCGTGTCGGGGTGATATATGAGGGTAAAATTGTTGCTGAAGGAAAGGTGGATGAATTGAAAGATTTTGCAAAGGTTAAAGACCTTGAAGATGTTTTTCTTAAGCTCACGAGAGGTGAAGACATATCAGAAATCCTTTCCGCTTTGATTTAACCTTCAGTATAGTTTCCGCTCTATATAAGGAAGCACATTTCCAGATGATGAAAAGAAATCCGGGAATTTCTGAAGAGACTCTGCTGAGAAGGATCAGAAAATTAAACATCAAAAGGAGCTTTATAATGCTATTCTCCGTCTTTCTATTCCTTGGAATCCTAATAGCCTACTCTTATCCTGATCAGAGTTCTTTGAAGTTATCTATAGCTTTGTTCCTGTTTTTATCCTCGATCTTCATGACTTCCGTAAGCCTACAGCAAACAACCGCGGTAGGAATATTCGAGCCTTTAAGAGCTCTTCCAATTTCTGGAATCGAGAAGCAGATCTCCATACTATTCCTCATCGACTCGCTTGCAATCTTAGGAATTGCGGTTCCATCAATTGCGCTTATAGCATTTCAAGATCCTTTAAATGCTTTTATTTACTTTTGCTGGTTAATTTTTGCAATTCTTTTTGGACATATAATTGGAATGACCTTTTTAGCTATTTTTGGTGTTAAGATCGCTCGAAAGTCAAGATTGGTCTCTAAGGCACTGTTCTTTGTATTCCTTCTTCTTCTCATCTTGATAATGATACCCGAACTTTTTAGCTCTGAAATCAATGGCGAAATCACTGAAATTTCAAACCAGTATTATTTCCTATACCCATTTACAGTGCTCTGCGACTTTCAGAAGAGCTTTATCCTGCTTATAATCTACTTCTCCATTCTCATTCCGATCAACATAAGAGTTTCAAAAAGTGGTGTCAAAGCCCTCTTTGAGCCAAAATTCGAGAAAACAGATAGAGTTCCGTTCAAAGTCTCGAGTGGTGGAAAAATGGTCACTCTTGTTTTAAAGGATCTAAAGCTTATCTATCGTCATCCTTCTGGGCTCCTTGGAATCCTTTTACCTTTTCTACTCCTGGCTCCGCAGATATTAGTGATTGCCAGCATAAGCGGTGGAAACGCTGTGGTAATTCAAGCAATCTCAACCGTTTCTCTTTTCTCTCCAATCATTCTTGGACTAATTACAAGGGGAGAAGGCAAAGAAATAGATTTCCTACGAATTCTTCCAATAACAAAAAATGAATTTTTGCTTGGGAAGGTAATTACAACCGCTTTTATTGTTTGTTCCTCTTCAGTAGCATTAACAGCGATCTCATGCTTTTTTGGTGCAACTTTCATGGCATTTCCAATCGCATTTCTATTGCCAACAACAATATCCCTTTTCAGCGCAGTATACCTCTTCAACTATCCAAGCAATGAGCCTGGAATCCCGGAAATGGGGATAAGAAGAATGGCAATTCTCTTTATTCTCTGCACGGTTCTAACAGCTCTCCTTATGACGCCTATGTATATTTTTACAGACCACGTTGGATATGCGTTGACATTTTTCTTCTCGTTGATACTTTTAGCAGTTATGTTTCGTAAAGTAAGAAATTAGAAAAACCTATATTTTTAAACTCTTTTTTGGATAAGGTGATAACGTGATCGATTGCGACATAGCGATCGTTGGCACTGGGCTCGCTGGGATGCGTGCGGGTGTTGCGGTAGCCGAAAAAAGCAAAAAAGTCTCAGTTGCTCTGATCTCTAAAACTTATCCGATTAGATGTCATAGTGTTTGTGCAGAAGGTGGAAGTGCTGCAGTTCTTAGAGAAGGAGATAGTTTTGAGCTTCATGAATGGGATACCGTAAAAGGCAGTGATTTTTTGGCTGATCAAGATGCTGTTGAGTTCTTTGTTCGCGAATGTCCAAAAGAAATAATAAGGCTTGAAAACTGGGGATGCCCATGGAGCAGAACTCCTGATGGAAAAATAGCTCAAAGGGCTTTTGGAGGGCAAAGCTTTCCAAGAACAGTTTTTGCTGCAGACAGAACAGGATTTCACGAAGTTCATACACTCTACGAGCGATTGTTAAGCTACGAAAATGTTGAGTTCTTCAATGAATACTTTTTGACAAATCTCGTGATCGAGGACAACAGAATTCAAGGGATTGCCACGATCGATCTGAGAACTGGAGAGCTTGAATTTTTCAAAGCCAAGGCTGTGATCATCGCAACAGGAGGAGCGGGAAGGCTTTATGGTTTCACAACTTATAGCCATCAGGTAACTGGAGATGGAATGGCAATTGCCTATCGTTGCGGAAT
>JANXDV010000102.1 GCA_025058955.1 Archaeoglobaceae archaeon
AAGATCCTGAACGAGGGGAAGCTAAAGAAGGTTGTAATTTGTAAAGTTGAGGACTATCTGCCATTTCCACTCAACAAGCTCTACCTATTGAAGAAAGAAAAGGTAAAGATTCCAAAGAGAAATGATGTTGCATACTGGAAAGATGTTGAAAAGCATAGAATGTTAAAAGAAAGACCTGAAATAAATCCAAAAGAAGATGTTGCGGTCTTCTTATACACAGGTGGAACAACTGGTGTGCCAAAAGCTGTGATGAGCACTCATTTCAATCTTGTCGCAAATACTTACCAAGTTCTTGAGTGGCTTCCTGACAAGGACTCAGAAAGAGACATCTATGTTGGTGTTCTGCCATATTTCCACAGCTATGGTATGACCACTTCTTTGAACGGACCTATCGCTTTTGGAGCTACAATAGTTCTCGTTCCAGATCCAAGAGACATAAAGACGATCCTGAAGTTCATCCAGAAATACAAAGTCACGATCTTCTGCGGAGTTCCAACGATGTATGCTGCGGTGTTGAATTATCCAGAGAGGAAAAAATACGATCTATCTTCAATAAGAGCTTGTATAAGTGGTGCAGCACCATTACCAGTTGAGCTTAAGAAAAATTTTGAAACCGCAACCGGTGGAAAACTTGTCGAAGGCTATGGGCTTAGTGAGACTTCACCAGTAACCCATGCGAACCCGATTTACGGTTTAAACAAAGCGGGAAGTATCGGAATTCCAATGCCTGATACACTTGCGGTCGTTGTTGACGATGAGGGCAACGTTTTACCACCTGGACAAATAGGAGAGCTTGCGATCTATGGTCCTCAAGTCATGAAAGGCTATTGGAAAATGGAAAGTGAGACTGAAAAAGTTTTAGTGAACGGCTGGCTTCTCACAGGAGACATGGCAAAGATGGATGAAGATGGTTACTTCTACATAGTTGAAAGAAAGAAGGACATGATCATAGCTGGAGGCTATAACATTTATCCGAGAGAGGTTGAAGAAGTGCTTTATGAGCATCCGGGAGTGCTTGAAGCTGCGGTTATTGGCGTTCCAGATCCTTATAGGGGGGAGACTGTGAAAGCTTTTATCGTCTTAAAACCTGAGTTCAAGGGAAAGGTCACCGCTGAAGATATAATCAAATTCTGCAAAGATAAGCTTGCAGCGTATAAAGTCCCGAAGATCATAGAATTCAGAGAAGAATTGCCAAAATCTGTGGTTGGAAAGATCCTTAGGAGAGTCTTAAAAGAGGAAGAAACGAAAAAGAGAGGTTCTTGATCTCTCTATTTATTTTTCGTCCCAAAAATTAGCAATAATTGAGTTTAGGAATTGGAGAGCAATCAAATTGAGAAAAGTTTATAGCTTGGAATATGATGGGAGTTAGAGCAAAAGGGTGAAAAGATGAGGTGGAAGATCCTGATTCCGATCTTGGCATTAATTCTACTTGGATGTGTTGAACAGAAAGCCACACTCAACGTGGAAAGGAATGTTGTATACAACTGCCAATGCCATGAAGAGCCATGGAAATACGCCAAGCACTATGCAAACGTTTCAAGCTGTAAAGACTGCCATGGAAACGAGATCTTGGCAACTCATAAGAACCTCTCTGGTTGGATCTGGGAGAATGCCTACAAAGCAAATTGCACCCTTTGCCACGATCCGTCTCTACTTGTAAACCACATGCCAGAAAAATGCGAAGTTTGCCATAAAACGATGGTCGAGAGACACAGTAAGTATTTGAAAGAATACATCAAGCATGAGGTGAAACCATGAAGAGGTTTTTATTCGTCTTTGTAATAAGCTTTGCACTATTCTTTGCACCTATAAATGCACAACAAAGCGTTCACACTTGCGACACCTGCCATAGACATGCGGACATCTACACCGCCCATCTTTCAACTTGGAATAAATGTGCGAATTGCCATGGAGATCTCCACACTCTACATTCATCAGAAGATGCAAGCTGTCAAGACTGTCATGGTGGCTCCCAGTTTACAATACTCTGTCACTCCGCACCAAGCGATATGAAAATACCCACCGCAGAAGGTCTTAGCGCTTCATGTGCAAAGTGTCATAAAATTGTGACCGAACATCAAGGAGACTGCAAGAACTGCCATGTTGAGGATGTAAATCTGATACACAAGGATGCCAATATCTTTGGAGGTGAATGAGATGTTTGAATTCGTATACTATGTTCTGCTGATCATAGCTCTTATAATCTTCGCCAAAGGATTAAAGGAGAAAATAGATTTTGTCAACAGTGGTCGTCCAAGCTCGGAGCCAAGGACAAATAACAAGCTTAGAAGATTAAAATACCTAATCACCGACTCACTACTGTTGATCAGGTTAATTAAAAGAGAGAAAAAGATGGGTATAGGGCATTTCTTCGTGCTATGGGGTTTTATAATTCTCTTCATTAACATCTTTGTCTTCACAATCTACGCTTTTATTCCCGAAATGTTCAGGGGAGCATATTTGATTTTCAAATACACAATGACCGCTTCCGCAATTCTTTTCTTTGCAGGTCTAATTTACATGGCATTAAATCGCTACATTCTTAGACCTTCAAGATTTGCGAGGAAATACGACAATGCAAATGATGACGATCTCGTCCTTCTACTACTGATCTTCGTTGCAATTTTCGGAATAGCTTTAAAAGAATACTTCCGCTTCACTCCGGGATTTGCAAATACCTTCATAGTTGATCTGCTGTGGTTCGCTCATGCTATCGCGATCTTGGCAATTTTAGCACTAATACCATACACAAAGCTGATGCACATACTCGCAGCGCCTGTAGCGATCTTCACAAAGACTGAAAGGAAACCGGGAGTGCTTAGACCAACACCACAAACAGAAGACTATGTTGGAATGGTGAAAAGATCTGATCTTACAAGAAGAGATCTACTTGCAAGTTTAGCATGCATGCGTTGCGGAAGATGCCAAGACAACTGTCCAGCTTTCAACTCAAAGACATCGCTTTCACCAATGTTCCTTGTTCAGAATATTAGACACTTGGATAAAATTTTGAAGGACGAAATGCCCATTGGAAAGCCATACGATGTGGTGCTCGAAGAAGATGGTGGTGAAGCTCAAGAACCGCTTTTAATAGATAACGTATTGGACATGCCCGCGATCTGGGCATGCACAACTTGCAGAGCTTGCATGGAGATGTGCCCAGTATACATTGAGCAGATGGACATGATCATAGAAATGCGCAGAGGTGTGATCGAAA
>JANXDV010000103.1 GCA_025058955.1 Archaeoglobaceae archaeon
GACAGTAGCATTGGCATTGGCTTCAATTCCAATGATTGCGAAAAAAATCAGAAATTTGAGCCCAATAGGAGTCTTTGCAATCTGCTGGGTCATAATAGCGTTCATTTTCTAAAATGGGATGTCATACAAAACTTCATGGCTTGTTGTTCACCTTGCAACTCCGTTAGCTTTTCTATCTTCATTTTTCGCAGGAAAAGAGGTTTTTGAGAATAAGAATTTCAAGTTAACTTATCTCATTGGTTTATCCGCAACCATCATAGTTTCACTCCATGTAACATATTTTGACTTCAACAACGTCGTCGATCAGCCATTGATCTATGTCCAAACACAGTGGGGTGCTTTGGAAATGGCTGATAGGATCAAGGAACTTTTAGGAGAAGGGAATAAGGTGGCGGTTTTTGCTGTCGATGGTCACTACTGGCCACTTCCATGGATGCTAAGGCATGAAGCGGAGAAGTATCCAAATAGCCTTCTCTTTACAAATTCATGTCCCCAAGGCTACGATTACGTCTTTGTCGTCTACAGAGATCATGGATGTCTTCAAGGCTACGAAATCGTTGGAAAATATGAGCTCAGGAAATGGTGGGAGTTTTACGAGATGAAAAAGCTATGATCGTAAAGATCGGTGGAAGCGTGGCAGAGAAGCTGGAAACGGTTTTTGATGCCCTAAAGCATGCTGAAGATGTGAAGGTAATTCCTGGAGGGTGGATCTTTGCGGACAAAGTCAGAGAATTGAGACTAAATGACGAAATTTCTCACTGGATGGCGATTTTGGCTATGAACCTATACGGTTATTACATGTTCCAATTTGGAAAGGAAAGGGGTTTTGAACTAATAGAGCCAGCCGATTTTTCTTTTTTTTCAAGAAAAGGGAAATTCATCATCCTTCCTTATAGACTCTTGAGAAATTTTGATGAGCTACCACATTCATGGGATGTGACTTCTGATGCGATTTCTGTTTGGATTGCGAGCAAAATTGGAGAAAGCAGAGTTGTTAAGATTACTGCCTTAGGTGGCGTTATAAAAGATGGTTCGATCGTTGAAAAAGTAGGGGCTTTTGAAGCTGGAGATATTATAGATCGTTTTACACCTTTTTTGCTGAAAAAAAATCGGATTGAGCTTTTTATTTGCTCGCCAGAAGAGATAAAAAATTATATATTGAGAGGGAGAGCGAAGGGCACATTCGTAGGAGGTGATTGAGTGGAGATCGCAAGGTGTATCAGCTGTGGAGCAGTGCTTGTCGGAGCGGAGCATGTTTCTTTTCCATGTCCAATTTGTGGAGAGACCATAAATCGTTGCAAGAGGTGTAGGAGGCTTTCGAATAAATATCAATGTTCCTGTGGATTCATAGGACCTTGAGGTGATCAGCATGGGAAAAGTCTTTCTAAAGCTCAGGATCATGCCGAGTGATGTAGATGTTAATTTAGATTCAATTAAAGATAAGGTTGTTAAGCTGAAGTTTGAGGGTGTGGAAATTAAAGATATAGCGATTAAACCTGTAGCTTTCGGATTAAAAGCCCTGATGGTCTTAGCGGTAATGCCGGATGCAGAAGGAATTTCTGATCGCTTTATAGAGGAAATTAGTAAGATCAGCGGTGTAGAAAGCGTTGAAGTGGAGGACATGGAGCTTCTATGAAGTTGATCAGAATTGTAGCTCCACCTCTTGCAGCAAATTGTTATCTTCTCATAGATGAGAAGAAAGCTCTCATAGATGTTGGTGGCGACGAGGAATTTATCTTTAAAGCTCTGAAAAGATATATTGAGCCAAGAGAGCTTGATTACATCTTTTTAACTCATTCCCACTACGATCACGCTGCGGTCGCTGGTTACTTTAAGGGAATTGGAAAGATTGCAATTCACGAAGAAGAGATGAAACTTTTGAGATTGCAGAGATTTGTTTCGGTCTTTGGCATGAAATTCAAGGCTTTTGAGCCAGATCTATTGCTTAGAGGTGGTGAAAAGTTCGAATTGGGGGAAACGATGCTTGAAGTCATTCATACTCCTGGACATTCTCCGGGAAGTGTATGTTTTTACGAGCCGAAGAAGAAGTGGCTTTTCAGTGGTGACACTGTATTTGCCTACGGTAGTTTTGGAAGATACGATCTACCAGGAGGTGACGGAAGAGAGCTTCTTAAGTCGATAGAGAAACTTTCTAAGCTTGATGTTGTCAATCTCTATCCGGGGCATGAAGACATCGTTGAGGGGAATGCGAAGGAGAGCATTCTTGAATCCCTGAGAATTGCGAGAATGTTCATATAATATGTGAAAGCTTTATATGCACTCTTGAAATTTGGTTATATCAAAAAAAGGTAGGTGATGAGTATGCCGAAAGAAAAGGAGCACATCAATGTTGCCTTCATAGGGCATGTAGATCATGGGAAGAGCACAACAGTTGGTAGACTGCTCTATGAGATGGGTGAAATTCCAGAGCATATAATCGAGAAATACAGAAAAGAAGCTGCAGAGAAAGGTAAAGCGACCTTCGAGTTTGCATGGGTTATGGACGGTCTTAAGGAGGAAAGAGAAAGAGGTCTTACCATCGACATCTCGCACAGAAAGTTCCAGACCGATAAATACTATATCACGATCGTTGATTGTCCAGGGCACAGAGATTTCATAAAGAACATGATCACTGGAGCTTCCCAAGCTGATGCTGCGGTGCTTGTGATGGATGTAGTGGAGAAAGTCCAGCCACAGACAAGAGAGCACGTTTTCTTGGCAAGAACTCTTGGCATTAACCAGCTAATTGTGCTTATAAACAAAATGGACAGAGTGAACTACGAAAAGAAGGAATACGAAGCGGCAAAAGATGCGCTATCTAAGCTCTTGAGAATGGTTGGTTATAAGGTTGAAGAAATCCCATTCATTCCCGCAGCATCTTATTTGGGAGAGAATATAACGAAGAAGAGTGCAAAGATGCCTTGGTATAATGGACCAACTTTGCTCGAAGCTTTTAACTTACTGAAACCACCTGAAAAGCTCGTTGATAAACCATTAAGAATTCCAATTCAGGATGTTTACTCGATCAGCGGTGTAGGAACGGTTCCAGTAGGTAGATTAGAAACTGGAGTGCTGAAAACTGGAGACAAAGTCGTATT
>JANXDV010000104.1 GCA_025058955.1 Archaeoglobaceae archaeon
GTATGAACGCAACGATCAAAGTCAAGGCTTTTGAAAAAGTGAGAAATGTGAAAGTTTACTGGCAAAAGCCTTCAGGCTTAGAAATAGCTTCGATGAGTGGTGGCTACAATTTCAACGGTAGCTTTGGGAATTTTTACTGGTGGAGATTCAATTTGATCAATGCAAGTGAAGAGAAGTTCATTTACTTTAACTTGACTCCAACAGGAGTTTTTTCAATGCTTGATGCTTTTAACATTGGTTTAGATCCACGATGAGTGTTTGCTTAGACAATGCAAAGCATAAATTTTTGAAAAAATTTATATATTAAAAGTAATCCTAAACTTGGGTGAAATGTTGAGCGACTGCTTTGGAAAGCCAGATTGCGATTATGAAAATTGTGAGCTCCGTGGTTCTTGCAAATTTGATGTTTTGTTATCCAAAATAGAGATTTAAATTATTTAAAATTTATTTTTCAATTTTAAATTTTGCATTAAAAAATTTGAAATTATCTTCTGACGAATATGTAAATCGAGTATTTACCAACCTCCGCAGTATCTTTCACTTTCACATGAACGTTCACGGTAGCGTTTGATGGATTGCTCTGAGAACCTTCAGGCAGACAAAGCTTCTTTGTTGAATATATGCTATTGCCTTGAGCATCTTTATAGCTGACATCGATCTCTTTTGGCGTAGGACCTTCTACAACGTCTTCAAAGTAAACGCACACATTTGCACCATGATTTCTAACTGTGATCTGTTTCACATACTCAACACCCTTAGCCAGATCAACGCTAAAGCTCTGTGGAGAAACTGTTATGTTGCCCTCAAAGACTTCAACACTTCCTTTGATGTTGAAGTAAATCGTTGCTCCTATCCCAACCGCTATTAAAGTAAGGTATAGCAAAACTATCCCAAGCCTTCTCGCACGCATAGCATTGACAAGGCAAATTGCTTAAAAAATTTATGCTTTTAGCTATCATATGGACAACTTAAAAAATTTATTGTGAAAAAAGTATTGGAGTTATGAAGATAAAAGCGGAGCTAAAAGAAATTTCTTCTGGAGTCTATGCGCTTATCCAGCATCGTGGCGAATGGTTTGTGAACAATGCTGGGCTTATAGTTGGAGAAAATTTTTCCATTGTTGTCGATAGCCTTGCAAATGAAAAAAGGGCAAGAAATTTCATTCAGAAGATAGAAGAAGTCACAAAAAAGCCAATAAGGTTTCTCATAAACACTCACGGGCATGGTGATCATGTTTGGACAAATCACATGTTCAAAGCAATAGCGATCTGCCATGAGAATTGCAGAGAAGATACCATGAACGCTTTTCCAGAGATCTATTCATCTCTTTTTCCAGATTTTGACTTTAGCGGTGCTAAGATAACTCCACAGGAAATAACGTTTAACGAGAAAATGAAGATCCACTGCGATGATATGGCAATAGAACTCTTACACTTTGCCACCGCACACACAACTGGAGACATCGCTGTTTATCTGCCAAAGAAAAAGATCGTTTTTTGCGGGGATCTTCTTTTTTCAAAGCCTTGCACACCTTTTGCCATGTTTGGAAGCATTTCAGGGAGTATTGAGGCTTTAAAAAAGCTTTATGATCTTGATGCAGACATTTATGTTCCCGGACACGGTAATGTTGCGGGAAAAGAGGAAATTTTGGAGAGCATAGAGTATTTCCGATTCGTCCAGAGAGGGGCGAAAAAGACTTTTGAAAAAGGTATGGATCTTTATGAAGCCATAAAAAGTGTCGAGCTCGATAAATACCTTAATTGGTTTGAAGCAGAGAGAATAGCTGGGAATCTAGCGAGAGCTTACAGCGAAATAACTGGGCAATCTTTTGACGTTTTAGAGGTCACGAGACTCATGTTCGAATTGGCTAAAAAATTAAATAGTGGTGAGCAATTACAATCATGAAGCTGGTCACTTTTAAGGCGCTGAAGGAGAGTATAGGTTTTGTTGTTGAGAACAAGGTTTTTGATTTGAGGCTGGCTTATGCAAGCTATTTAAAGGAAGTTGAAAAGGAAAGTAAACCATTAAAAGTAGCATATTCAGCAATTCCATCAAATATGATTGATTTTCTCGATGGCGAGGAAAAAACTTTGGAATTTGCAAGAAAAGCCTATGATTTCGTTTGCAATAAGCTTAGGGAGGGTAAAACAGTTGAATCTCCTAACGGCGATAAATTATTTTACGAAATGACTCAGATAAAATTAAAAGCTCCAATTCCAGTTCCAAGACTTATGGTTGATTTTTCCACGTTTGAAGAGCACGTTAAAATGTCCTTTGAAAAAATTGGACTTAGTGTGCCTTCAGAGTGGTATATAATGCCCGTTGGTTACAAGATGAATCCATACTCCGTTGTAGGTCCCGAAGAACCAATACTTTATCCGAGCTATACACAGCTTTTGGACTACGAATTGGAGTTTGCAGTGATCATAGGGAAAAAAGGCAAGAACATACAAAAGGAAAAAGCCTACGACTACGTTTTTGGATATACCATAGTGAACGATGTGAGTGCAAGGGATGTTGAACTTATCGAGCTCAGAGCAATGCCACTCGGACCGCTTAAAAGCAAAGACTTTGACTCTGCAACCCCTATGGGACCCTGGATCGTTACGAAGGATGAAATAGAGGATCCACATAACCTTAGAATGAAGGCGCGTGTTAACGGAGAACTTTGGTCAGAAGCGAACACGAAGGACATGTATTGGAAAATTCCCGATCTCATCGAGCATCTTTCTCGAGATCAAACACTCTATCCTGGCATGGTATTACTCTCTGGGACACCGGGACATGGGTGTGGATTGCATATAGGTAGATTTCTGAATCCCGGTGACGTAGTAGAGCTTGAGATTGAGAAAATTGGAGTTCTGAGAAACAGAGTGGTAAAGGAGTAGCTTCGAGGCTAAGGTTATAAAAACTGTCTCATATTTTAATCATGCAGATCATTCCCATAGCCTACGATTCAATGGGAGTTAGAAGCATGGCCACTTTCGTAAAAACAAAAGATCTTACAATAACGATCGATCCAAGCGTAAGCTT
>JANXDV010000105.1 GCA_025058955.1 Archaeoglobaceae archaeon
TAGGGAGATCTTAAGGGAGATTTGCTTTTCGCTTAGCAAGGAAGAGATACTCTTCATACTCAGACCAAATGGCTTCAGGAAAGACTGCACTTTTGAAGTGTCTGAATGGAATTCTAAAGCCAAAAGGAGCGATTTATGTTGAAAAAATGGATATGAAGAAATTAGAGCCATCTGAAATTGCAAAAAAGTTTGGATATGTGCCACAAAGAGGAGAGATAAATTTTCTTACAGTTTTTGATGCGATCCTTCTTGGAAGAAAGCCATACCTGAGGTGGGATGTAAGCGAGAAGGACATAAAGATCGTTGAAGAGACGATAAAAATGCTAAAAATTGAGCATTTAGCGATTAGAAAACTTAACGAACTTAGCGGTGGGGAACTTCAGCTTGTCTTGATCGCAAGAGCTTTTGCACAGCAACCCAAGTATCTGCTCCTGGACGAGCCCACGAACAACCTCGACATAAGAAATCAGATCGAAGTTATGAGGCTTATAAAAAGAGCGGTTGAGGAGAAGGGAATTTCAGCTCTTGTGACTATGCACGATATAAATCTTGCCTTAAATTATGCTGAAAAGATTCTTTTGCTAAAAAATGGAAAAATTTTTGCCTTTGGTAGCAGAGATGTGATAAATTCTGAAATACTAAATGCGGTTTATGGCATAAAAGCTGAAATCCTTAGATACGACGGTAGAATACTCGTGGTTCCAGAGCTCTAAAGTCAAAAAGTTTGGGAAAAATATAAAAAGGATCGATCATTTTTATTAATCATGGTGCACATAAGATTGTCTGAAGAAGCGGAGCGTTTGGTTAAAAATTATCTTAAAACGGAAAAGCAAAAGAGTTACACCTTTGACTTCTTCATAGATGAGAAGAATTACATAAAATGGGAGGATGTTGAGATTGGAATGGAGGCTTGGAGTGATAAAGAATTCGAAGTAAAAGAAGAAGACATCGAATCTTATTTAGAAGCAACAGAAAACAACTGCTCTGTCTTCCTAAAAGAAGGAATAGCTCCTCCCATGTTTTTAACCACGATTGCATTCTGGCTTATTGGCGACTCTTTTATTGGAAGCTGGATCAAAACCCCTGGAGCAATAAATCCGGGACAGAAGATCGAGTTTTGCAAGCCTATAAGAGTGGGAGATGTGATTAGAGTTAAAATGAAAGCGTATGACAAGTTCATAAAAAGAGGGAAGAGGTATTTGACTTATTACAACGAATTCGTTAATCAGCGTGGAGAGATCGTTGCAAAATGGTGGGGAACGTTGATCCTTCCAATCTCGAGAAGCGAAGAGGAGCACAAGATCGAAGGTGTTCGAAGGTGAGAGCATGAGATTCGAAGAAGTTGAGCTTGAACAGCAGTTGCCAACGATCGAAGTTAAAGTGACGCAGGAAATGATCACGAAATTTGCCTGCGCTTCCTTAGACTTCAATCCAATCCATATTGACCCCGTATGGGCAAAAAAAGTCAAACTTTTAGGCTATGGGAGAACTATTGCGCATGGTCAATGGACGATCGACAAGTTAACACAAGTGATTACGAACTGGTGCTACGAAGAAGGAGGAAGGTTGAAGTCGATCGATATAAAGCTTATCCATCCAGTTTTTGCGGGAGATACAATTAAGTTCATGGGCAAAGTTGTCGCAAAACATCCGAGAAAGGAAAACAGCTTTTGCGAAGTAGAGCTTTGGGCTGAGAATCAGAATGGAGAAAAGGTGGCTGTTGGATTTGCTGAGGTTTTTATACCAAATAAAAAATAGAAATTATCTTCCCTTAAACTCTGGCTTTCTTTTGCTGAAAAATGCGCTCACACCTTCCGCAACATCCTGAGTGGTTGTTGCAACACCAAATGCAAGCTCTTCCATGAATTTACCAAGCTCACTTGGAAGATCTGAGCCGAAGTTGATCGCATATTTGACAACACGCAAACTAATCGGAGGCAGTTCTGCCAATTGCCTTGCAAGCTCCATCACTTCTTTCTCGAAATTTTCTGGATCAACTGCTTTTGCAAGTCCAATTCTCTCCGCTTCATCCGCATCGATTCTCTTTGCAAGCATGATCATCTCCTTTGCCTTTGCGATTCCGACAAGCTTAGGCAACCTTTGAGTCCCTCCCCAACCTGGAATTAAGCCCAAGCTAACTTCTGTAAGTCCTATTTTTGCCCCTCTTTTCATTATTCGGAAATCGCATGCTAAAGCCAGTTCACAACCACCGCCAAATGCATAACCATTGATTGCAGCGATTACAGGCTTAGGAAACTTTTCAATTTGCGAGAAAACCTCGTTTCCCTTGCTCGTGATCCAGAGCATCTTTGCATGTGAGAAATCAAAGTTTGCCTGCAACTCAAAACCTGCAGAAAAAGCCTTTTCTCCCGCTCCAGTTATTATAAGCACTCTTATATCTTCAGCAGTCTCAAGCTCTTTCAGAGCCATTGAAAGCTCTTCTAAGGTTTCCATGTCAAGGGCGTTGAGCTTATGCGGGCGATTTATTTTGATCCTTGCAATCTTGTCTTCCTTCTCTAATACTATATTTTTCATCCTTTTCACCCCTCTCTGAGTTTAAAAGAGCATAATAAAACATTTTCTCTTTTAGCCAGAAAAGATCAAGCTCTAATAAAGCTACTAAACCGATCAAAGGCATTCGAATTTGGTTAATTTTTTAAATCCTGAGATTCCGAAAATCTCTTAAGTCTTAATGCAAAAATTCAACCGAGCCGCCGTAGCTCAGCTGGTGGAGCGGTGGCCTGTTAAGCCATTGGTCGCAGGTTCGAACCCTGCCGGCGGCGCCACCCTCTTTTGAAAAGAGAATGAAATTGGGCTGAAATTGGTATTTGAAGCTTTTAAATAGATTTTCGATGAACTTCGAAGCGTTTGAGGCATCTCTTTCAGATAATCATAAACTTCTGAAGACGGTTATTTGGCATCTTCGCCTTTCTTAGCCATTCCATAAACTTAAAATACATTAAACTGCGTTAGGTCGACTTTTTTATCTTTTTTAGCATCAT
>JANXDV010000106.1 GCA_025058955.1 Archaeoglobaceae archaeon
GTTAGAATCTTGATTTAGGTGGGATCATGAACGTAAAAAGAGCGCTCGATACCCTTGGCGGAGATTACGTTGTTATAGATGCTTCTGGAGCAATACTTGGAAGACTTTCAAGTGTTATTGCGAAGAGGTTGCTTAATGGCGAAAGAATTGTTGTCGTGAATGCTGAAAAGGCGGTAATAACTGGTAAGAAAAGTGCGGTTTTCGAGAGATATAAAGCAAAGTTTGATAGGGGTAGCAAAGAAAAAGGTCCATACTTCCCAAAGCATCCAGAGAAAATATTCAAGAGAACTGTGAGAGGAATGCTTCCATGGGGTAGCAGAAGGGGCAGAGAAGCTTACAAAAGGCTTAGAGTTTTTATAGGTGTTCCAGAAGAGCTTAAAGGCAAAGATCTCCAGAAAGTGGAGAGTGCAATGCTTGAGAAAGTTTCAAAAACCGAAAAGTTTGTGCTTCTTGAAGAAGTTAGTAGACATCTGGGGTGGGCAAATTGAAGGTTGTTGTGACGAGTGGTAAGAGAAAGACCGCTGTAGCGAAAGCTGTTGCAAGAGAAGGGATTGGAAGGGTTAGAATCAACAGCATCCCGCTCGAGATCTATCCTCAGGAAATGCTTAGAAAGATCATGCTTGAGCCAATAAAGATCGCTGGAGACTTGGTAAAAAATATGGACATAGAAGTGAAAGTAAACGGTGGAGGAGTTGTAAGCCAAGCTGAAGCAGCGAGGACAGCGATTGCAAGAGCAATTGTAGAATTTATGGGAGATGAGGAGCTTAGAAAATTTTACCTTCAATACGATCGAACTTTGCTCGTTAACGACGTTAGAAGAAAACTTCCAAAATTGCAAGGGGGAAGAGGAGCGAGAAAGAGGAGACAAACTTCTTACAGGTGATCCTTTTGTTTCCAATTCCTAAGGATGAAAGGGCAAGTGACTTCCCAATAAGATGCTTTTCCTGCGGTGCGGTGATAGGGCACCTTTATCTAAAATATCTGGAACTTTTAAAAAGTGGAAAATCTCCAAAAGAAGCTCTTGAAGAACTCGGGATTGAGAGATACTGCTGTAGAAGAATGTTTATAACCCACAAGTCTGTGATTGGTGAAATTGCCAAATTCCGAGGGGCCGTGGGGTAGCCTGGTAGATCCTTCGGCGTTCGGGACGCCGTGACCCGAGTTCAAATCTCGGCGGCCCCATGTGAGAGGTGATCCGCATTAAAGAGAGTTTCCCGTTCAAATATACGAGATTTGAAAAAGCTCGAATCATCGGGGCGAGAGCTCTTCAGATTTCGATGGGAGCTCCTGTTTTGATCAATACGGACAAGACTGATCCAATCGAGATAGCTTTAGAGGAGTTTGAAAAAGGTGCGATTCCGATCACGGTGAAAAGGAGATCGAATCGTTTTGTTTGGCTCGAGAGATCTGACATGTTTTGAGGTGGTCAAGTGGTAATTGAAGACGTTCGATATAGGATCATTTTCGACAGCAGGGGTCGTGAAACTGTGGAATGTGAAGTTGAAAGTGGAGAGTTTATTGGAAGAGCATCCGCTCCAAGCGGAGCTTCTACGGGCAGTGAAGAGGCGGTTGTAGTCAACCCAAGAAAATATAAGGAGATTGAAGAAAAAGTTTCTAAGGCTCTTATCGGAATAAGTGTTTTTGAACAAGAAGAAGTGGACAGCGCTTTGAGAGCTTTAGATGGGACTGAGAATTTCTCAAACATTGGAGGCAACTTCGCAGTCTCTGCAAGCATCGCAGTTGCTAAGTGCGCTTCAGAAATTCTTGGACTACCTTTGTGCTTATATCTTGGCGGAATTTTTGCTAAGGAAATCCCATATCCTTTGGGAAACATTATTGGTGGTGGAAAGCATGCTGAAGGTTCTACAAATATTCAGGAATTTCTTGTGATTCCCATTGGAGCAAAAAGCTTTTTAGAGGCTCAAAAAATAAATTCAGATGTGCATAAAAAAGTTAGAGAAGAGTTGAAGGCAAGAGGAATATTTTCAGCAAAGGGTGACGAAGGAGCTTGGGCGGTGCAGATCAGCGATGAAACCGCATTCGAAGTTCTGAGAAAAGCGGTGGAAAAAGTGGAAATTGAGAATGGTGTCAAGATCAGGCTGGGCATAGATGTTGCAGCGAGTGAACTTTGGAATGGTGAGAAATACGTTTACAGCGACAAGAAACTGAGCAGAGAGGAGCAAGTAAGTTATATTGCAGAGCTTATTGAAAAATACGATCTCCTCTATGTGGAAGATCCATTTCACGAGAACGATTTTGAAAGTTTTTCGGAATTAACGAGATCGGTTAATTGTATGGTTTGTGGTGACGACTTATTTGTAACGAATGTTAAAAGATTGAAGAAAGGTATTGAGCTTAAAGCCGGAAACACATTGCTTGTTAAGCCAAATCAGATTGGAACGCTTACAGACACCTTTAAAGCGGTAAAAATTGCTAAGGAGCATGGCTATAATATCGTTGTGAGCCATAGAAGTGGAGAAACTGAGGACAACTACATTTCACACCTTGCAGTTGCTTTTAACGCAAAGTTAATAAAGACAGGAGTAGTCGGAGGAGAAAGAATTTCAAAGCTAAATGAGATGATAAGGATTGAAGAGATGCTAAAGGCAAAAATGGTGAGAATATGATGGAGACAGAGTATGAGTATCTAATTCCCCCAGAGGAATACCTCGCAGCTGGTGTGCACATTGGAACTCAGGTTAAAACGGGAGAGATGAGGGAGTTCATATTCAAGGTTAGACAAGATGGACTTTACATCCTCGATATAAAGAAGCTCGATGAGAGATTAAGAGCTTGTGTAAAGCTACTCCTCAGATATGAGCCATCAAAGATCTTGTTCGTTGCAGCGAGACAGTATGCGCACAAGCCAGTAAAGAAGCTTGCAGAGGTGATTGGGGCTAAATACGTGGTCGACAGATTCGTT
>JANXDV010000107.1 GCA_025058955.1 Archaeoglobaceae archaeon
TTATCACTTCTTATCTTACTATTTCTTCCATCTACCGCTCTAATTATCATCGATTCTGCGGAAAATGTGATTGAGATTCAAAAAGCGGAGAGAATTGTGTGCTTGAACAGCGATTGCCTTGAAGCTGTGCTAATGCTTGGAGCTAAAGATAGAGTTGTAGGTTTAGGCACTTATGCTCTTCAAAAGCCTTATGCACCAAATGTCACAGATGTGGGCAAGTGGAGCGATCCAAATGTTGAAGCAATAATCTCCCTTAATCCTGACGTTGTGATAACCTATGTAAGATATCCAGAGAAGGAGAAGCTCGAGAAAAAACTTGAAGGGACGAATATAAAAGTTGTTAGACTCGATTTTTACAAGATAAACAAGATTTTTGAGGAGTTCATAACCCTTGGAAAAATTCTTGGGAAAGAAAGAGAAGCTAAGGAGTTCGCTGATTACTGGAAGGGACAGCTCGATTTTATTGAAAAAAGATTGAAAGATGCGAATGAAGTAAGGATTTATTGGGAGAGCTTTACAGCTTATAAAGCTGCTGGAAATGGAAGTGGATGGCAAGAAATAATTGAGTTAGCTAAGGGTTACAATGTCTTCATCGAAGAACCCTCGAGCTATCCACAGGTTGATGCGGAAAGAATAATTGCAAAGAACCCAGAAGTCGTTATAAAATCTGTCTCTTCTTCAGTCTTTCAGCCATATGGAGCTGAAAACAAAACAAAGCTGGAGGAATTTTATAGAGAATTCATTTCAAGGGCTGAAATGAGCCAAATTGAAGCGGGAAAGGGTGGCAGAGTATACCTAATCTGTGCGGACATGCTACACTCAACCTTTGGCTTAATCGCTGAAGTTGCTTATGTTGCAAAAATTCTGCATCCAGAGCTTTTTGAAGATCTAAATCCAGAGGAATTGCATAGAAAATACATCGAATCCCTTGGACTCGAATACAAGGGAATTTGGCTATATCCTGAAATTCAATGGAACGAGAGAAGATCAGAAAAAGAAATGCATAAAACACCCGGATTTGAGTTAATCCTTGCAATCTCAGCTTTTATTCTAATCGGATTTAGATCTAAGCTTTCAGGTGGTGCAAAGAGATGATTTCAGAGTTCAAATTTGATCTATTTCGTTTTAAATTTCTAAAGGGGTTTCTTGCTTTTCTAATCCTTTTTCTACCTCTGCCAGTTCTGATCTTCTCCGTCGGAATAGGCTACCTTAGCATACCCCCTTCCGAAGTTCTCCATTTGATCAATGCAAATCTCTTTCAAATACCGCTCACCGAACAGCAAAAAGTATACGAGACTGTGATCTTCAACATAAGACTTCCGAGAATTCTTCTTGCCGCACTTGTAGGCTGTAGCTTAGCAGTCTCGGGAGCGGTTTTGCAATCGATGTTCAGAAATCCTCTTGTAGAGCCATACATTCTCGGAATCTCTTCGGGAGCTGCATTTGGTGCCGCTTTAGCTTTGGGTTTAGGATTTTTGAGTGGTTCGGTTCAGATTTTGGCTTTTGTTTTTGGCATGATCTCTGTATTCTTAGCCTATTCCATGGCAAAAACTGGTAGCGAAGTCCCAGTGGTTAATTTAGTGCTTGCAGGGATAATAGTTTCTGCACTCTTTACCGCTCTGACCTCTCTAATAAAATTCTTCATCGATCCACATCAGCTCGCTGGCATAGTTTACTGGATCATGGGAAGCTTCTCTTATGCAAACTGGAACAATCTTGCAACTGTCACTGCACCAATTTTAGCCTGCTTGATCCTACTCATTGCATTAAGTTGGCGTTTAAATGTTCTTTCATTGAGCGATGAAGAAGCGAGAGCTTTAGGGGTCAATGTAAACAGAGAAAGATTTTTTATTCTTTGTATCGCAACTCTTATGACCGCATGCGCAGTTTCTGTCAGTGGAATCATAGGTTGGGTTGGTTTGTTAATTCCACACATTGTTCGCCTTGCTTTTAGCTCAGACAATCGAATAGTCATCCCATTATCCGCATCACTCGGAGCGAGCTTCATGGTTTTAGCGGACAACATCGCAAGAAGTGCATTCTCCTTTGAATTGCCGATAAGCGTTCTAACCACAATTCTTGGCGCTCCAGTTTTCATGCTCCTTGTAAGGAGGAGGGCAAGGAGGATATGGGGTTAGAAGTCAAGAGTTTAAGTTTTTCATATGGTAGAAATCTGGTTCTCGATGGAGTTGAGCTTAGCTTAAACTTTGGAGAAATTTTAGTCCTTCTCGGTCCAAATGGAAGTGGTAAATCAACTCTTTTGAAGTGCATAAACAAAATTTTAAAGCCATCCAATGGAGTCGTTCTTTTGGATGGAAAAGAAGTTCTAAAGATGAGAGAAAGTGAAGTTTCAAAGATCTTTGGTTATGTTCCCCAAGAACATAAGCCACCCTTTCCATACAAGGTTATCGACTTCGTATTGTTCGGCAGAACCCCATATATCGGCATTTTTTCAAAGCCCAATGAAAGAGATTACGAAGTAGCGATGAATTCTTTAAGGCTTGTTGGAATGGAGAAATTTGCAGAGAGACCATATACTGAGCTAAGCGGAGGAGAAAGACAACTCGTTCTAATTGCAAGGGCATTGGCGACTGAAGCTAAGATACTATTGCTTGATGAGCCAACCGCACATTTGGACTTTAGAAATACGCACAGAGTTCTCGGAATAATTCGTAAGATCGTGAAAGAAAGGAATCTATCCGCTATAATGACGTTACACGATCCAAATCTTGCTCAGAAATATGGTGATAAGATTGCTTTGATCTACAAGGGGAGAATAGAGAAGTTTGGAGCCCCTGAAGATGTTATAAAAGAAGAATTTATAAAAATGGCTTATGGTATTGATGTCGAGCTCATTTCGATGAATGGCTTTAAATTCGTCATTCCGAGGTGAAAGAATGAGGCTTGCTTTC
>JANXDV010000108.1 GCA_025058955.1 Archaeoglobaceae archaeon
ACTTTCCAGCTGTTGAAAGATTTTTCTTCAGCAAATTCAACTCTTCCTCATAGATCTTCTCTTCTGGGACATTTTCTTCTCTTGTAACCAAAACTCTATTCAGATTTGGCTGGTTTGTGAAATAAAGCCCCTCGTCAGAGAGATAAAAGAGCTTGTCCTTCAGATTGTTTATAGCGCTGTCAACGATACTGCTCGGAAACTCAGGATAGCAAACACTTAATTTGAGTTCCTTAGCACTTACACCCTCTCACCCTTACCAGAGAAAGAAGTCATGAAGATCGTCGTCGAGACCGCTGTTCCGAGCTTATAAGGTATATAAGAGCTTCCCAAGCTTTTATCAACCTTTTTAGCTCCAGAATCTTCCGAAATTATATCCTGGGCTATGACGCTGTCCCACTCCTGTCCAATGTGCTTGATCAGCTCCCTTCTGAGATCCTCATTTTTAAGATCGAAATCCGAAAGACGAATGAATGGAAGGTTTTCCTCTAAAAGATCGTGGATCACAAGAGAGAGGAGCCTTAAAATGCCTCTTGTTCTCTGAAACGTAGGAAAAGATCCCCATCTCTTATAAAGAACGTCTATTACTTCTGGCTTGAATGGATAACTTTTCAGAAATTTCTCCCTATATGCGGAAATCTCCTCGCTGTTAAGCAGAGATTCTCTCCTTAAATATTCCAAAAATTCTTCAATCACATTTAAAGCCTCTTTTTCATCGATCCAGCTGAAAAGTCTCGCTCTAACAACTTGTTCGATCTCATCATCTTCTACCGGATTGTAAATTTTTTCCATCCTCCCAGCTACTTTCTGCAGTTTCTGAAAAGCCCTTTCCGCATTTTCATCGTAGTGCTCCAGCAAACTCGAGGGCAGGGTTAAAACAAGCAGTGCATTGCCTATACTTGAAACCGCAGACATCAATTCCTGAAGGAATGCCAAAGTCTGCGCACCCAGATTTGAATCTCCAATCTTTACCGTTGAAGCTTTCGTTATGTATTCAAGAACTTCATCCATCAAAATTACGAGAGGGGCATTTTCAGAAAGTAGCTTTATCAGTTTATCCTTTCCGGGTGAAGAACTACCCTTTGTGATCTCAATTTTTCCTCTAAGCTGTCTTTCAATCTCTTCCCATGGTTTAATTTCAACACTCAAAGCACTTCCATCCAAAACAACCGCTTTAACTTTCCATTCACATGCTTTATGGTATAAAGCTATAAGTGCGTGAGTTTTACCACCACCAAACGGAGTTTGAAGCTGAATAACCGCATCTCCAGCCTTTCCGAGGAGTCTTTTCTCCGCTACTTCGATCAAATTCTTTAAACCCTTTGTCAAATAAGTCTTTTTAAAGAAGAGATCCGCATTCTTGTATTCTGGTGGAGCGTTACCAAATGCAACTTGCCAAATGTCCGCTGCAAAAACGTCCATTGTTAACCTTCCTTCCAGAATATCATCATGAGCTCTCGCAATCTGGTTAAATGCTTTCATATCACATCCTCCAAAAGGTTTTTCTCTTAGTTAATTCTATCTCCTCTAATTTCTTTAAAAATTTTTTTATTCAAAAAGCTTCTTTTGCTTGAATTTTTCCAATTTATCTCTGATCTCTCCAACCAATCTATCCTTTCCGCTCAAAAATCCATCAAGCAATTTCTTTTCTGCACTCTCCTTTGGTAGAGTCTCGCTTATGGCTTGAGCTACTCTATAGAATGCCTCTTTTAGTCCATAACCGCTTTCACTAAGAACTTCCTTTATCTCCTCTTTTCTACCATCTTTCCAGAGCAAAAGGACTTTGTGAAGGACCTCGATTAGCTCGTTGCCCCTTATTTCGTTCAACTTTCTCTCTTGTGGTCCAAGAACTCTTATGAATTCCTTCTCCTTTTTTATAAAGCCTCTATTCCATTCGTCTTCCAAAGAAACCCCAACGCTCTGAGCAAGCTTTCTGGCATCGTCAAAGTGGATCTTAGCTTCTCCAAAACTCCAGCGATATAGCAAGTAGAACCTCGTTAGCGGAGATAACTCCCCAGCTATTCCATTATGCAGAATTTGCCTAACAACGTAATCCGTAACGATCTCGCGAACGATCTCGATCAGCCTTTTTGCGGAGATCTCATTTCCTTCGTAGTCCATGATCTTACGATATTTTCCAAAGACTTCTATTGCAGAACCGATTGCGGAAACAAAGTAATCTGAACCACTCACCCCTTCTTTCCACAGCTCTTCAAGCTTTTTTGGCAGATGTTTATTCAATTCATCCCTGATCTCATTGATCCAACCAACTTCATCTCTTTTCATCTTCCTACAAACGAAGTAGATCGAAGAAGCAAGTGCTGCAGATTCTTTTGCCCTGAGTCTTGATTTCATCTCAGTATCTATAGGCCAACTTGCAGTAGGAACGAGATCAGATTCAAGCAAAGAGTTTATGAGCGTTTCCCAGCCTTCTGTAGACTTGTGGGTGTAAACGATCACCGCAATACCATTTGGTTTCAAAACCCTCGAAATTTCCTTGAAAGATTGTTTAAGCATACTTTCAAATCTATTCTTTCCCGCTTCATACCCATTTTCGTGCGAATAAGCGACTATTTCTCTCGACTTCGGCGTTAAGGGAGTTGCAAAAAGCTCGGGATAAAGATCTCCGATGCAACGCTTTAACCAAACATAGAAGAAGTCTGAGAGGTATGAATAGGGCACATTATCGTAGTATGGCGGATCTGTAAAAACCGCATCGAAGTAGTTGTCAGAGAATGGAAGCTCGGTCGCTGAAGCTTGAAAAACGTTAGGAAGTTTTATTGACTTCATGATCTATCACCTCTTTTTTAATTCTATCCACTAATGCAGAGCATTTTTCAAGTAAGTTCACCATTTCAAGCAGTTCTTTCTCAGAAATTCTGTAGTATTCGTGAGCTATCAGATTCCGAA
>JANXDV010000109.1 GCA_025058955.1 Archaeoglobaceae archaeon
CTGAAGAAAGATTGAAACTTCTATAATCCTTTTTTAGAGGAATAAATTTATATTGAGCATGACAGAAGTAGACTGATGAGTAAATACGAGAGATATTTGAAAAGGGAAAATGCTCAACTGCCAGAAATTCACCAAGAAATTCTGAAAGAAGGCGAAGACTTACCAGCAGAGGGGGTTTTAAAATTCTCCGAGAAGGACAAGTTGCTCGAAGGAGAGCTTCCTTTTGAGAATGGATTCTACCATTTCCCAGATGGAAGCGCATACGTCGCATGTTTGACAAAGATGCCAAAAGTTAATCTCGAAATGCTTTACTGGTGGTTTAAGTGGCATGCAGAAGAGGGAATAAGATACAGAATATGGTATCCAGAAAAACACTTTGACGTTTACACCGATTCCACGGGATTGACGCACTACGTTACCGAAGATGTTGGAATTGGAAAGCAAAAGCTAATAATTAAATTCCTAACTCCTGCAGAGTTCGGCTTCGATCGGAATAAGCTCGATAATCTTGATTTAAAGAAAATAGGTTTCATTTGTGCAAAGGTTGGATTCAAAAGAGCTTGGTTTACAGTTTGGCATACGAGGATGTGCCATATGGGGAGAAAAGCTGATGGTGGAATAGAACTGCGGAGCAGGTTTTGGATCGGGGAAAGAATTGAGGTGGAGGGATTCTTAGGAAAAATTCTCACCAAGCTTTTAAACAAGCCATTGGTTAAAAGAAGGATCATTCCAAAGGGGATCGGAAAGCACATGTTCCATCACTGTGCCCAGGAATACCATAACCTTGCAGAGATCTTGCCTGAGATCTACGAAGAAGAAAATATAAAAAGCTCCAGAAGCCATTCTTTGAAGCTTTGAGGTCTTCTGTGCAAATTCTTCGGAAAATAAAAGAATCTCTTCTTATTAAATTTAATTTTATTTTCTTTAAATTACCTTTAAAAACAGATTCAAGACTTTGGAAGCGATGGGTATAGAGCTCTACGATCCAGAGAAGAGCTTGAAAAATTTCTTTAGAGAAGGTATCTTTTCTCAGATAACAATTTCATTGCTCACAGCTACACTTGTGAGCTCATATCTTGCGGTTGCTGGAGCGGATGCCTTTGTAATCGGAGTCTTGCTTGCGATACCATATATGACCACACTCACTCAGATCATTTCAGCGAAGTTCGTTGAGAAGAGGAGTAGGAGGAGAATAGCAATTTTTGCAAGTTTTATAGCAAAAAATTCCGTTTTAGGAATGGCAGTTTTTTCTTTTTTAGATGGTCCCTATGAGATCCTGGCGTTTGCAGTATTTTATTTGATCTTCAACATCTGCGAAGATCTGTTGACTGTAAGCTGGAGCTCTTGGATCAGAGATCTTGTTTTTGGAGGGCAGATGGGAGAGAGATTATCGAAAAGACTTGCCTATGGAAAAATAGCTGCGGTGCCAATCCTTGTATTTCAGATATGGTTGTTTGAGAGATTTGATAAGTCCGCATTCCCTATTTTATTCTTCTGTGCGTTCTTAGCAGGGATCATAAGTGTTTACTTCCTAAGGAACATTGAGGATGTTAAAATAAGAAGGATAAGTGAGCCAAAGTTGATCACGCCTCTAAAAAACGTTAACTTCCTAAAATGGACAATTTTAAACTCTTTTTTCTGTTTCACCCTGAGCACTTCTCGTTCATTCTTTGCGGTCTACATACTTCAAGTGCTCGGGTATCCGATCTGGTTCATTCTACTTTTTGCACTTTTAGCCCACATCTCTTCGATCTACTCTCTTAGATTGGCGGGAAACATATCAGATCACTTTGGAAATAAACCTCTCCTATCGATCTCCATAGCCTCTTTTGCCCTTTCTGTGGTTTTATTCATCCTTGCAGATTTTCATATTTCCACCGCCCTTCTAATAATTGCTTACATTCTACATGGCTTCTATACTTCCGCCCCAGCGATCGCATTCATGAACGCTGTTGCGGATATGACACATAGGAAGCATTCCGCTCCATTCTATGCAATAGGCAATTGGATGCAGGATCTTTTTTCCGCATTGGGTAGCATCTTTGGCGGTCTTATACTTGCAAATCTCGCTTTTCTTGGTGGAAATGCATTTATTATTCTCTTTCTATTTTCTTTTTTATTCTCCTTACTCCTTTTTCCATTGCTCAGATTTTATGATGAATTCGGACAGCCCACAAGGATCGCACTTCTAAATCTCCCAAGACTATTTTTTGAAGATTTGGAGAGATTATATAGAGAAATTAGGCACATTTTTATATCAAAGTTTAGAAGAGAAAACTCAGAGCTTTAGATCGCAATTCTCAACCCTCATAAGGCTTTTAAATGGATTTCAAACTCAAGCAAAGTCTATCAAATTTTTAACAATTAAATTTTATCTATTTGTGAGCAAAAAACTTATATCACTTACGAGAAACATATCAAAATTGATATGATTGAGATGCTCAAGACCTTGGCTTTGATGAACGCTTCAAGAGAGGTCATAAAGGTTAGCTGTAAGGAGCTTGGGGAGAAGATAGGTCAGAGCACTCAGACCGCATCGAGAAGATTGAAGGAACTTGAGAGCCATGGACTTATAGAGAGAAATGTTACAAAAGATGGGCAATTTGTTGCAATAACTGAGAAGGGCATGGATATGCTTTATGCGGAATACTCGGATTACAGAAAAATATTCGACAATGCCAACATGATAAAACTTCACTGCACCGTTTTCAGCGGTCTTGGAGAAGGGAGCTACTATGTTTCCCTTGAGGGCTACAGAAAGCAGTTCATTGAGAAGCTGGGAATTGATCCATTCCCAGGAACGCTCAATCTTAGAGTTTTGAAAGAAGATATGATGATCAAAAAGAGGCTTGACAAAGAGGAAGGGATAAAGATTGATGGCT
>JANXDV010000010.1 GCA_025058955.1 Archaeoglobaceae archaeon
ATTGTTTCCATAAGCTTCGAATGCTATGTCCGCGGTGTGATCAATGAACTTGTATCGCATAGAGAGTTTTCTGCTTTAAAAATTTCTCTTTTTCGGTCAAAAATGTTGGATGACAAAACTCGAGTTGATTCTGTTAAGAGTTCGTTAAAATCGTTTCAAGATTTAGAGTTCTATTTTCCCCAGAAAGGATTTTCTTTTCTCTTTATTTCGAGATATTCGAGAAAGGATTTCCTTGTTTCTTCATCAAAAGAGTTCAAAAGCTCCCTCTCTATGATCTTCGCATGCTTTTCTGGAATTTCTACATAAAGAATTTCGTCGCCTTCCAGCTGTCTGCCGATGGTGATATCTTCAATCGCTATTGCAAGCTCCTCACCGGCTTTAGCAATCGCAACATTTTTTCCCTCTTTCTGCATGCTCCTAACTTCACCAACTTTGCTTCCATCTGGTTTGATCAACTCTCCGCCTCTTCTCAGCTCTCCCGCCAAAACTCTAACACCAATAATTGCGGGTTTGCTCCTTCTGAAAACAAAGTCTTTGAGCAATTTTATCTTTCCAGGCTTTATCAGAGCTTCTATTCTCTGCTTTTCTCTCGTAATCTTCAACTCATCTCGCCACTTTAGGAAATTGTCAATGATTGTGTAGATTATGTCACCTTCAAAGATCTTTATTCCATACTTTCTCGCCTCATCTTCCGCTTCGGGAGAAACCTTAACGTTGAAAGCTAAAACCGCTTTATTTATTTCCTCCTTATTCGTTGATACATCCACCACATCTCTTTTGTCAACCTCTCCAACCTCTGCTTTCTTTATTGGGATGTTATGATATTTCAGCTCATTTATCATCGCTTCGAGAGAGCCTATGGTGTCCGTTTTCAGCACAATTCCTTCGCCTTCTGTTCTTATCGCTATTTCCTCATATTCCTTCCTAACCCTCTCTCTAAATCTCTGAACGTCCTCTTCACTTTCCACTGCCTCAAATTCACTCCCCGCAATCGCTTTTTCCAGATTTGGAGCAACAATCTTTATTCCCGCCGCAGCGGTTATGCTATCAACTCTTATGAACTTGCTCTCGACTCTCATCTCCCTCGCTGGTGGTGCTTTCAGAATTGCCTTTACATTCGTCACGATCACATCATCCTTTCCACCGATTACAATTTTGTCTCCAACTTTCAGCGTTCCATCATAGATGATCGCATCGCAAGTAACACCAACGCCTCTTTCCTCTTTGATCTCCAAGATCGTCCCCTTGGCTTTGCCATCCGCTTGAAGCTTAAGACTTCCCACAAGATATCTCTGAGCAAGACCTAAAAGGATCATCAAAAGCTCTGGAACGCCTTCACCCGTCAAACCAGAAACTGGAACTATTGCAACAGTTTTTGTAAAGTCCCTTATTCTGTCAAATCTTTCACAGGTAAAACCGTGTTTGTATAAGCTCGCAACAAGTTCATAGATTTTTGTGTCCAAATTTCTCTTTGCAAAGTCCTCTTGCATCGCATAGCTCTTAGTAAATGGTTCATTCTCTCTACTCTGCCATCCCGGTATTTTGTCGATCTTGTTTGCAGCGACAACAAAGGGAGTTTTAAAAGTCCTAAGGATCGTTATTGCCTCCTCTGTTTGTGGCATCACCCCTTCATTTATGTCTATAACGAGAATTGCCAAATCCGCTAAAGCTCCACCTCTTTTCCTTAGATTTGTGAAAGCTTTATGTCCAGGGGTATCGATAAAAAGAAGACCTGGAAGTGCTATATTTGGTCTCCAAATTTCTCTGCAGATACTCTCAATGATCTTGATCGGAATCTCCGTAGCACCAATATGCTGTGTTATCCCTCCCGCCTCTTTTGCAGCAACCCTGCTCTTTCTGATCTTGTCAAGTAGTGTAGTCTTCCCATGGTCGACATGTCCAAGAACTGCTACTATTGGAGTCCTTATATTCTTCATTTTTCGTATACCCAGACATCGTTTTCTCTTCTGTAGCTCAAAATTTCTTTTTCCTCGAAGAAAAGCCTTATTTCTCTTTCTGCTGAAGCAATAGAATCAGAAGCGTGGACGACGTTTCTTCCTAAATCTAAACCAAAATCGCCCCGAATTGTTCCCGGCTCAGCTTCAGCAGGATTTGTTGCTCCTACAAGCTTTCTCACAACCTTCACAGCGTTGTTTCCTTCAACTACCATCGCAACAACTGGAGCGCTGGTTATGTAAGAAATAAGAGAAGAGAAGAATGGCTTAGCCTTGTGCTCCGCATAGTGGTTTTCCGCAAGCTCTCTTGAAATTTTTAACATTTTCAATGCAACGATCTTAAAGCCTTTCCTTTCAAGCCTTGAAATTATTTCTCCAATGAGTCCTCTCTGCACACCATCGGGCTTTACCATTACAAAAGTTTTTTCCAATGAGATCACCTTCCTTTCTCGTAAAACTTTGTCCACTTCAGTTTTCTCGCACTTCTGCCAAGTTTATAGTTTTTCTCACACTTTCCACTGCAAAAGTAGATTATTCTGCCATCTTTCCTAACAAGACTTTTTCCTGTTCCTGGTTCGATTTCAAAACCACAAAAAGAGCAGATCTTGGCTTCCATATCACTTCACCGCAAGCTTTCTCGCTTCTCTTGCGGTCTCTTTGATCATCAGTATGTCTCCAACTTTTACCGGTCCAAAGACGTTTCTCGTTATTATTCTGCCCGCATTTTCGCCAGCAAGCACCTTTACCTTCACCTGCGTAACTTCCCCATGCATTCCCGTTCTACCAATGATCTCCATAACTTCTGCTGGTTGGATATCTTCCTCCATAGCTCATCACTTTCTAAGTCCTTTGAGCTTTTCAACAATCATAGCCAACTCCTTTTTTGCATTCCCCTCATCAACAATCGCTGCGGAAGCACAATTTACATCGATCTTTATCGCTTTTCCAATGTCCGCCTTGCTCTTAACGTAAACGTATGGAATATTTTTTTCTTCGCATAACAACGGCAAATGTGCTACTACTTCTGGAGGATCAACGTCCATTGCGATGTATACGAGCTTTGCTATCCCTCTTTCCACAGCTTTTGTCGTCTCGTTTGTGCCCTTCTTCACCTTACCAGTCTCTCTTGATTTTTCAAGCAAAGCAAGTGCTTCGTTCTGCAGATCTTGTGGAACTTCAAATCTTATATACATTCGAACACCTCCTTTCTTGCGTCATCATTCATCGGTTCAAAACCCAATGACTTTCGCTATTTTAAGCTTTTTGGTTGTCGAGTAAAATTGCTAAAATTACAACAATCATCGGAGATCATTGAGAAAGCTAAAAGAACTCGAAGAACTCACTTAGATCTCAATGAAGATCGCTGGAATAGATGTCGGCATTAGATCTTTTAAGCTCGCAATCATAGAGGATCAGCTGATCTACATTGGCGATTATGAGAAGGAAAAACTAAGAGGAGTTTTTGCTGTAGGTATCGATGCTCCGCTTTCATTTCCAAAAGAGGGGATGCTTAGAGATTGCGAAAAGAAACTGATAAAGCTTGGAATTAGGCTTTTTCCTTCTGGAGCACAATTTTTTAGGGATATAACGCTTAGGGGGATTGAGATTGCTCAAGAAATCAGAAAAGAGGGTATAGAGGTTTTTGAAGTATATCCATATGCTTCGAGAGTTTTGATGAAAATAGCGCCTAAAGCGAAAAAGAGAACGAAAAGAGGTGTTGCAGAGATAATTGAAGCTTTGAAGAAATTCATAGAGCTTCCAGAGCTTACACATGACGAAGTTGATGCGGTAATATCTGCCTTAACTGTTAGAGAATTCCTTCAAGGCAGAGGGTTTGTTTTGAGCGGAAAAGACGGGGAAATCATTTTGCCAACAGAAAGGGATTAATATCTAAAGTCAAAGATTGAACAAATGAATGAACGTGGGTTGATAGATTTATTTACTGCCATGGAAGCCCTTAAAGGACCGATTTACGAGTGCAAGTATTATCCATGCCATTTTAGCGAGCAGGATTGCTCTCTTTGTTTCTGCATTTTCTATCCCTGCTTGTTATACAGACTTGGAGAAATAGTTTTATCTCAATCTGGAAAAGCGGTTTGGAGCTGTAAGAATTGCTTCTGGATCCATAAAAAGGAGAATGTCGAGGAAATAGTAACTTATTTCTCCTCATATCCAAGACAAATTCTGGTAGAAGCGGATTGGTATTTCTTCAATAGAGCACTTCAGGAGATTCTTTTTGGCAGAGAATTGGGATTCATGATTGGAAAGGCATATAATTTGATGCCAGCAAACTTTCACGGATTTAATTGCAGAAGTGCGAAAGATGGAGCATTTCTTGCGGTTAGAATTAGAGAAGGTTTTCTTGAGGTTCGTGAAGTCAAGAACTTCTTGGATTTGAGTGATGAGATCCTAATTCCCCAGAAATTCGCTAAAATTCTCAGAGGTTTTAATGGGAAAAACTACATAGAATGTGAGCTATGATCCTAACGACTTCGAGAAAGCCAAGCAGAAAGACGAGAAGTTTTGCAAAAGCTCTTTCCAGGTTCTTGAACTGGAAATACATTCAAAGAGGTAAAATGAGTCTTAAGGACTTTGAAAATGAAAAAATTTGCTTAATTTCAGAAATTAAGGGAAATCCTGCTTTTTTAAGCTTTTATGAAGGTGATAAAAAAACTTTAGAGCTTTTCTTTTCTGTGAGCAATATAAAAAAGAGTGATATCGAAAGAGGCGAGGTTGTTTACTTTGGGGAGAAATACAACTTCTTCAACGCCATATCTTCGAAATTGCTTGAAAAATTCGATAAAAGACCTTACTTTCGGAAGAGAATTGTTGAAAGAGATAACGAGCTTTATTTCTACTTTTTAGACGAACTGATTTTCAAAATGAGGATCTTTGAGGTTAAGAGATCTGACCAAAATCCATGAGATCTTCTGGCATGTTTTCAAAGCCCGCCTCATCGAGAACTTTTGGATCTACAAAGATTGGACATGGAATTCTTAGAGCTATAGCAATGCTGTCACTCGGTCTTGCGTCGATCTCGATCTCTCTATCGTTTTGTTTTACAACAATTCTTGCATAAAAAGTTGTGTCGATTAGATCGTCGATCACGACTTTTTCAACTTTTCCATTTAGCTTCGAGATTATGTCGACGATGAGATCATGCGTCATAGGTCTTGGTGGGAGATATTTGTTCATTGCGGAATAGATTGAAGCTGCTTCAGCGAATCCTATGTAGATTGGAAGAATTCTTCCGTCTTCTGCTCTTAAAACTACCACCGGTGATGATGCAAATTGAGTTTTTGCTATGAACACTCCGAACACTTCTGCTACGAGCACAAATAAATTCGTTTTAAATGTATTAAAACTTTGTTCTCAGAAGATGTGCATACCAGTTAGGGCGAAGTATATATAGTCTAAGCCAAAGAAAAGCACGAGAATGCCAAGAGAGAGCAAAAGAAACTTGTAAGCTCTCAGTGTTAATCCTTTGAAGGATGTTATGTAAGCTAAGAAGCTTAGAAAGGCGAAATCGATCCAGATGTGAGAAACAAAAAGAATTGCAATTCCAATTAATCCGAAAGTGAGGATAGACTCGCTGATTAGCACACTTCCAACTCCAAACCACCATGCGATGAAGAAGGGATTGAGAGCGGTTAAAGCGATCCCCGTTAAAAGCGGAGAAAAGTTCTTATCTTTGCCTGAGATCTCTTCAGTTTGTAAAGCACTTTTTACAGTTAGATAACCAAAAAATAAGAGAAATGAACCTCCAATTAATGCGAGCGGTCTTAAAATCCCCTCAATACCGCCATAAGTTGAGATGAAGAATGCGATGATCAAAACGAGTGGAAGCTCAACGATAAAATGACCCGTGCTCACCATGAAACCTCCTTTCCAGCCATTCTTAACTCCAATCGCTGCAGTAGCTGCACTAAGCGGTCCTGGAGCTAAAGCACCGGAACTGCTGACAACTACCACTTTCGCTACAAATTCGAGCACAGAGAAACTCAAAGCATGGAATAAAAGTTTTTTCAGGATTTTCTAAGAGAGTAAACAAAAAGATATCTCCCCTTTCCACCTTTGAAGCCAAGATTTTCAGTGCTCATTTTAATTTCAAAACGAAAATCTCTTTTTAATTTCGAAATAAACCTTCTTGCGATCTCCACATCCTCAAAGAAAACATCTATCCCGTTTTTCATTCTAAAAACTTCTTTTTCAAACTCTTCAGCCTTCTCAAGGATTTTCAAGATCTCTTCATCGTTAAAGCCTCTTAGCTGGATCTTAGCGGGATGCATTGAGAATTCCTTCAATTTCGAGGATCTTTTTAGCCCATTTCAGCTTCTTTAACTTCAATCCTTCTCCTTTTTCAAAGTCAAAGCCATAAAGAGTGATTTTTTTAGCACCGAAATTCTTAGCTATGATCACCGCTCTATCACCATCCGTAAAACCGCCGAAGTTGTATACTCTGCCAAAAGGCTCGCTTTGTGTTGTTGCAACGAATTTTCTGACTTTTGGCACAACTTCCCTAATTCGATCCATGTTGTCGCCGTGAGCATGAAAGACGAGAATGCATCCCATTTTTTCCAGCTCCAAGATCTTTTCCAATTTTTCTTCCAGATCTGTAACATGGACTCTTGGAATTTTGGCAATCTTTTCAACCGCTTTTCCCGCAGTTACAACAAATTCTTCTTTGATCTCTTCTCCTTCATATGCTCCTCCAACAACCGCAACCTCTTTTCCCCTTATGCAATCAAGCACTTTGCAGTCAAGAAGCTTTCCTTCGCCGAGTTTTGCGATCAACTTTGCAGATTCTTCATCTTTCTCTCTTGAAAAGCCAAAATCCAAAAGAATTTGTTCGTAGATCTTCAACCATTCCTTTAGCTCCATCTCTTTATACCGATCTTAACCTTAAGATCTTCGATCTCCCATTCCTTAACGTAGCCAATAGCTTTTTCAAATCTAAGCTCTTTTGAACGTGTTTCATTCTTAATGTAATCTACCCAGCCCTCTAAGAGTTTTTGATCGATCTCGACATAGCTGATTATGAACTCCTCTACGTTCAGATTCATCTCCTTTCTCATCTGCTGGATCCTGCGAACAACCTCTCTTGCATAAGCTTCTCTGAGCAAGTTCTCATCCAAGGTTTTATTTATGTAAACTCTTCCTGCTGAGAATTCTGCAAATTCATAACCCTCTGGAAGCTTTTCCTCAACTATTAAGCAATCTTTTCCAAGCTTAATGCCTTCAAACTCTATCTCCTCTGGAACTTCTTTCAATCTCGAAACGAATTCAGCAAAATCCTTAGCTTTTCCTTTGAGTATTGGACCAATTTTCTTAAAATCTGGCTTTATTATTAGCTCTCTGGGGAATTTTTCAACGAATTTTACTTCTTTTACATTGCTCTGCTTTGCAATTATCTCAGCAACACTTTCAAGTCCTTTGAGTCTTGTTTCTACAATTAGCTCCCTTAAAGGCCATCTTAGCTTGATTCTCGCTTTGCTTCTTGCACTATTTCCCGCTTCAACTATTGCCTTCGCGACCTTCATTTTTTCCTCAAGTTCTTCTTCGATCAGCCTTTCATCAGGCTTTGGAAATTCTTCCATGAAAATGCTCTCTTTTCCTTCTCTAAAGCTCTTCACAAAGTTCTGATAAAGCCATTCCGCAATAACTGGGGCGAATGGAGCAATTATACGCAAGGATTTATCTATAACTCTAAACATCGTTTCATAAGCGGATCTCTTATTCTTGGATTCCACTTCTTCCCAGACTCTTGAGCGAATGAGTGGGATATACCATCTGCTGAAATCCTCGATTATGAACTCAAAAAAGCCCTTTACTACTCTGTGAAGTTGATATTTCTCCATTGCAGATATTGCTTCTTTATTGAATCTTTCAAGTCTTGAGAGAATCCATCTGTCTTCAAGGCTCAGCTCAACTTCTTTTCCCGCTCTAAATTTGTCTATACTCATGTAGGTGTGAGCAAATCTGATCGTGTTCCATAGTATGTTCATATTCCTTAGCACATTCCTCGCTTCCTCCCAGCTAAACTTCAGATCTTCCCAAACCGCGGAGCTTAGAACATAAAGCCTAAAGCAGTCGACTCCGATCTGGCTTATCACCTCTTCAGGCTCCACGACATTTCCAAGGCTTTTGCTCATCTTTCTCCCTTGCTCATCCAACGTGAACCCATGCATTAAAACCGCTTTGTAAGGTGCTTTATCGAAGCAAATGAGCGATGCTCCGAGTTGTGAGTAGAACCAACCCCTTGTCTGATCATGTCCCTCTGTGATGAAATCTGCTGGCCAAAGATCGAATTTGTCTTTTCTTAAAGGATACCCTATACTTCCCCAGCTCGCAACTCCGCTGTCAAACCAAACATCGAAGACATCTTTAACCCTACTCATCTCTCCACCGCATTCGCAAGCAAATTTTACCGCATCAATTCTCGGACGATGGAGATCCATATCGTTACTCCATTTGATCTCATTTATGCTCCCAATAACCTTTATTTTACCACACTTTTCGCAGATCCAAATTGGTAATGGAATTCCCCAGTAGCGCTGTCTGCTGATGCACCAGTCCTTTGCATTGCTGATCCAGTCCTTAAATCTCGCAGATCCCGCCCACTCTGGAATCCACCGCACCTTTTCTATTTCTTCAAGCATCTTTTCCTTAAGCTCGGTGATCTTAATGAACCATTGCTCCGTAGCTCTAAAGATGATCGGGGTTTTGCATCTCCAGCAGTGTCCGTAGCGGTGAAAGATCCTTTCTTCAGCAACGAGGAGATCCTTCTTAAGCAGGTCTTCTATGATCAACTCATTCGCATCTTTAACGCTTATTCCAGCGTATTTTCCAGCTTCTTCGGTGAAGACCCCTCTGTCATCTACTGGATTGAAAACCTCAAGACCATACTTCAAGCCAAGCTCGAAGTCTTCAACACCATGCGCTGTAGCAATATGCACACAACCTGTATTCTCCGCTGAAACGAAGTCTGCAAGAACGATCTTGTGAGCAATTTTGGACTGAATCGGAATTTCTTCAGCCAAAGGATGCTCATATTCTATTCCTTCGAGTTTTCCTCCAAGAAAAGTCTCAACGATCTCCCATCTCTCGTAACCTTTTGCAAGCACATCGACTAAATTTTCAGCCAAGATTATTGTCTCCGCTTCACCATTTCTAAAAGCCCTAACCTTAGCATACTTCAGCTTTGGATTGACCGCAACAGCGATGTTTGCTGGAATCGTCCAAGGCGTTGTAGTCCAAACCAAAACAAATCCACCATTTTTTAGCTTGAACTTCACGTAGATTGAAGGATCTTCTTTTTCCGCATACTCGACTTCCGCTTCAGCCAATGCGGTCTCGCAGCGAGGACACCAGTTTACGACCATCTTCTTTCTTTCAAGCAAACCCTTTTCATGAGCTTTTTTAATTGCAAACCACGCTGAGTTCATGTATTCTGCTTTTATTGTCATATACGGCTTTTCCCAATCCATCCAGACAGCTAATGCTTTAAACTGCTCTGTCATCATATCCTTGTTTCTCAATGCATAATCCATGCAACGTCTAACGAAGTTTTCAACTCCAAAGTTTTCTATGTCTCTTTTACTCTTAAATCCAAGCTCTTGCTCAACTTTCACCTCGATTGGCAATCCATGCATGTCCCAGCCAGGTGTGTCAGTTGGGGAGAATCCGTTCATTCTTAGGTATCTGAGGATCGTGTCCTTGATCACCTTGTTCCATGCGGTGCCGAGATGGATTCTGCCAGTAGTGTATGGAGGACCATCAAGGAAGTAAAAATTCTTTCCTTTTCTCTCTTTTAACTTTTCGTAAATTCCAAGTTCTTTCCAAAGCTTGAAAACATGATCTTCGATTTCCTTCGGAGAATACAGTGGAGGAAGCATAGCCCTAAATCTTGTGTAGGTTAAAAAATTTATTCGATTATTAGCAAGGATGAGAAAATTTATATCTTTAATCTGCATGGTAATGATTGTAAGGGGGAGGAGATTATGGATGCAGACGTGAGAAAGATTATAGACGAGAAGGATAAAAAAATTGAGGAGTTGCAAGCGAGAGTTAAAGAACTGGAGAGGAAGGTAAGATATTACGAGATCAAAGAGGTCTATAGAGACTTACTTCCTGAAGATTTTCTCCAAAGACTTGTGGAGCTACCACCAGAAATGATGGTTCTCGAACTCGGAAAATATCTGAGAGGGATGACAACCGAAAAAGTAAAACCAGTGGTTGAGAAGAGCTATAAAGAGAAAGAAGAAATTAAAGCACCAGAACCTAAAGAAGTGCCAATTCCTAAGCCAGCCGGAGTAAAGGCAAAAGTTGGACTTGATCTGAATTTCACGCAAAGGTATGATTACAGTGGAAGCGATGTTGCATTTCTTGGAGAAGATCTTATGAAATCCCTTGGAGCTTCTGAAGGCGATTATATTGTAGTTCAGAAGGAAAGCAGTGTCAATCTGAGAGTCCTACCTTACACGAAACCGGGATTTATTGTGGTCCCGACATGGGTTAGAGAGAAGATCGGAGCGAAGATAAATGACTTTGTAGAGGTGATCAAGAGATGAAACTAACGCCTAAGATCGTTTTAATTGTTTTGATCGCGAGCATTGTGCCATTACTCGTTTTAGCACAGTTAACATTAGCGGGCGTTACACAGTCAGGTGAGAGTGCAAGAGTGGGAGTTGTTAATGTTAGTCAAGTGTATATTGAGAAAGCAGGACAGGAAGCTGTCAGAATGAAAACTGAGGATCTTGCTAAGAAGATAGAGCTATATCTGAGGCAAAAATTAAGAGAGAACCCGAATTTGACCACCGTTGATCTGATGAACGATCCGGACTTTCGTGAACTTTCTGCAAGAAAGTGGGGTATGGGTGAATATACATGGGTCCTCGGTGGAGCGGTGATTGGTAGAGAGTATAAAATCGTGACCGTGATCTATCCAACACTACCACAGCATCAGTGGGGTAAAGAAATAAAGAGCGATTTGGGCTGGGACAAAAGTATGCCTGAGCTCTACAATCTCACAGTTGGCTCTCTTGGTAGTTTCACCCATTTGACCTGTGGTTATTATACTTGGATAGAGCCGGACACACTAAAACAAACTCAAAAATATCTCTGCCAGATCCCAGTTTCTTTGAGTTTAAGAGTCTATGATCCAACGCTCAAAACAAACGTGGTTCTCATCGCAGGCACAGGAGCATATATCGACGGATATTTCCAGTATTTAACTAAGAATCCAGCTAATCCAGCGGAAAACATAGCGGGAGAAGTTACAAAAAGTATTGAAAAGGCAAGTGAACAGATCTACATAAATCTGGGTATAGCATTTGCTATAGCGGTGGTGTTCATTGTAATCATCGCATACTTTACAATTTCAAGCATCGCAAATCCGATTGTGGAGCTGAGCAGAAGTGCGGACAAGATCAGTGCGGGAGAAGTTGACACTGAGATCCCCTTCAGGGAAAGAGCGGATGAAATAGGGATCCTTTCGAACAGTATAGAGAGATTGAAGAGAAGCTTAAAGGTGGCTATGCAAAGCCTCGAAGAGGCTTTGAAGTGAAAATTTTCTCATTTATTTTTTACCTTTTTGAAAGCGATAAGTTTTTAAAAAGAAATTTTTAAGTGGGATCTAATGAGGATTAATATTGGCAAAAATTTGAGGAGGGGTTTTTAACATGATCACATACCAAGTGCTTTTAGATGAATTAAAGAAGGAAGTTGGACCAATAGCGAAACTTTTTCTTGACAAGGCGATGAGCTCTCTCGGCATAACCGAGATCAACAACACCAATTACCAAGATGTGCTTGAGGTTCTTAAAATGAATAAAGAGCTAAGAGACTACATATCAGAAGTTGAAAAAAAGTTGGAGAAGCTCAAGTGAGTTTTCTACCAATTTTTTGCTCGATCTTAGCGATAACTCCATCTATTTTCTCTCGAGGAATGAACATTACAAGCGTCTTAAGAGCCTTATCAATCTCCGTTCCTCTCTTTATTAGCTCTTCATAGCTTTTACAGGACTCTATGATGCTTACTGCCTTCTTGGATGGTTTTCCAATCTCTGAATATAGAAGGTCTACGATTTCTTTCCTTAAATTATCAAAGTCAGCTGTAACCTGACCTTCTCGAGTTTCTTCAACTTCGAGCTCTCCAAGGGCGTTTGAGATCAAATAATCTACTTCCTCATCGCTCGGTCTCGTTATGCCATATTTTCGCAAGACTTTCTCCCTTTCAATTTCAAAAGCCAATTCCGAATTTCCAACTGACTCGGTTATCGCTTTTTCTATCTCCTTTTCATCTGGCTTTGGAATTTTATATTTATCAATGATCTTGGATCTCTCAATTATCCGCAAACCTCTTTCCGAAACGAAGGCACTCTTGTTCAAATCGATCGCCTTTTTGATTTGATCTGCATTCAGAACGTAGATCTCCACGACCGTATTATCTAAATCTGAAATTTCTGATAGAGCATCATCTCCATATATGCTTGTCCTACTTCTAACCTTTATCACTTCTGCTGCCAAGATCTTTCCACCGTCTAACAAAACTTCTGCAGAACAAAGCTCATCTCTTTTGAAACCTACTTTGATGTATCCGCTGAACTTTGAAAGTGTGAGATTTTCCAAAACTTTCTCCAGTCTTCCCTTTTCTATTTTAGTAAGGGGAACTTTTGGAAGGATCATATTCACACCATCATAACGATCTTATCTACCGCCTTTTTCATTTCAATCTTTAACAAACCATAATTTGACTTCATATCCGCTACAATACCCAAAACAAAATTTCCAGCTTTGGAGATTATTATTCTTTCTTTCTTTCCTTCAACTGTTATTAGGTCAGGGCTATCAGATGAAAGCTTTTGCGTAATCTCAGTAGCTTTGTTGAGCAGATCTACTATTAATGCTGCACTCATCTCCTCGTTGGCCAAGCCGACTGATTCAGATTCTATAAGCATTCCCTCAGAGTCTGCAATGTATACCCCCTTTACACCACTAACTCCAAGGAGGTCCGCAATAACATTTTCAAACATATGCCCCCCTCATCATTATTGTGGTTAAATGAGTATATAATACTTATGATGCGAAATTCAATATTAACTATTATAAAAATTTTGAAGCAAAAGTCTCAGGAGTGCTTTTACAATCCTCGACAAAACTACAGCCTTTACAATAATTTGTCTCATTTCTTTCTGGTAAAAAACCTTTTTTAATCATTTTAAGCCTTTCTATAAGTTTTAGTGCTTTTCTTCTAATTCCAAGATCCGCTTCCGCTATTCTGAGCTCCCCAGAGTATGCATAGTAGATCATGCTTCTATTCATCTTCGTTATCAAAGCGGTAATTCCCGCTTTTATGCGATCTGGAAACCAGACTCCCTCAGGGGGAGCATTAAGTGAAACGAACAATGGAAATTTCTCTCCATTGAATTCGACGATCTCATCAACGACTAAAGAAACTTCAAGCTCTTTAGAAGTAAAAACAACGTCCCAGTCTAAGCTTTTGAGCTCCTTTAAGTATTCGCTCAAAACGAGCTTTTTCAAAGCATTTCTGTAGATCTCTTCTTCAAAGCACTCATTCATTGCTAAAATTCTCTGCTTAGCCCATTCAACTCCAAAACCTCTTCTGAGGCTCAAGTAGATCTCTCTAACTGCCTGTTTTTCAGAAAATCGCTTATCTCCGAAGTGATACCTGTAATAGGCAAGCCTGGGACATGTAAGATAACTCAAGATATGACTAAGCTTGATCACAGGCGAAATTCAAGTTAAAGGATAAAAATTTTATTTTGAGCAACTAATCGAAGTGATGAGAATAATTGCTGTTGCAGATACACATCTTCAAGAATGGCAAATTCCTGAAAAATTGATCGAACTAATGAGATCTGCAGATCTTATTGTTCATGCTGGCGATTTTGTAAGCTTTGAGGTTTATGAAAAGTTTTCTGAGTTCGATCTTGTAGCTGTGAAAGGAGATAACGACGATCCAAAGCTTGAAAAACTTCCAGAAATTGCAAAATTTAAAGTTGACAACTTAGAGATCGGATTAGTTCATAAGGGCAATTACCTGAACATTTTCGATGACCTGATCTATAAAGCCATGGAATTAAATGTTGATCTGCTTATTTTCGGACATATACACAGATTTGTTTTTGAAAAAATAAAAAATAGAGCAATTCTATGTCCTGGAAGTCCTACAGAGCCAAGAATGTCTTTTGCAAGCTGTGCAGAAATTCTGATTGATAGAAAGGATGTAGAGGTTAAATGTCATTTGGTTCAATCAATTTTTTGCTCTTTTGGAGGTGAAAACCTTGAAGGTATTGGTTGGAGAAAGGAGCGTTTATGAAAAGCTGAAGAAATTTGGAAGAGTCGCCTTTGTGAGCAAAGATAAAAAACTGAGTGTGGAGTCTGATGAGCTCATGATTTCCACAGATCTTGAGCTTGGAAGATTGCTCGAATTTCTTGCAGATCTTTGCTATGATTTTGTGGTTCTAAAAGGCTTTGGAGAAGAGATAGCGAGAGTAGAAGAAAAATATGGTTTCAAAATTCCAGTAATCGAGGATCCTGCAGGTCTAAATAGGGCTCCTGAGCTTGAGAGTTTGAGATCTCTTGTGGAGAAATTAAAGAAAGGGGCTGAGAATTGCGGAGCAATGGGAATTTTTTTAGGCTTTGTTCGAAAATTTGATGGAGAAAAAATTGTTAAAAGGCTTGAATATGAGTCCTTCAATGAGATCCTCGCTGAAAAAATTGCAGAAGTTGAAGCCAAGATCATAAAAGATCCCGGAGTTAAAAATGTAAAGATCTATCACAAGCTCGGCAAACTTTTGCCAGGAGAGGACATAGTTTATATCGCTGTAGTCGGAGAGCATAGAAAAGACATCTGGAAACCATTATTAAATGCGGTGGAACTCATGAAAAATGAACTGCCGATATGGAAGAAAGAAGTGTTTGAAAATGGCGAAAGGTGGGTTTGAATGCTTCGAGAAGGTAGATTTGGAGATAAAATGAATTCAAAAGCTCTAAAATTTTCAAGCTCGCTCGAGCACGATCGAAACATATTTCTCTACGACACTCTCGTCGATCTCGCTCACACTCTAAATCTACTTAAAAGTGGTTATTTAAGTAAAGAGGAGACATTGGAGATTATTGAAGCTCTCAAAGAAGTCTTAGCTAAGGGATCTGAAAATTGGAAGGATTACGAAGATGTTCACGAGGCAATTGAAGCTGAGATCACAAAGCGAACCTTAGCCGGAAAGAAACTTCACACTGGTAGATCGAGAAATGATGAGGTTGCAACTTGCTTAAGACTCTTCGCAAGAGACCATTTGCTTTTATTGGCTGAAAAACTAATATTTCTGCAAGAGGTAATTTTAAAAATTGCTGAAGATGATGAAATAATGCCTGGCTTTACTCACTTTCAATTCGCACAACCCACAAGGCTTTCTCATCACTTGTTAATGTTCTTCGATCTGTTTGAGCGAAACTTTCAACATGCTCTTGAAACCTTCAGAAGAGTCAATAGATGTCCCTTAGGCTCTTCAGCATTTGCGGGCACAAGCTATGAGCTGGATAGAGAGTATGTGTCAAAGATCTTGGGCTTCGATGAAATTCTTGAACATAGCGAAGATTCGGTTGCTTCAAGAGATTTCATAATTGAATCAGTCTTCGTTTGCGCTTTAGCGCTTCTAAATGTGAGCAGGATCTGCGAAGAAGTTATCTTGTTTTCTACTCTTGGTTTCATCGAACTTCCCAATGCTTATTCTTCAACTTCCTCCATAATGCCTCAAAAGAAGAATCCCGACATTGCAGAACTTTTAAGAGCGAAATGCGGAAAATTAATAGGACTTCTAACTTCAGCTATGGCGATCTACAAAGCATTGCCATTCAGCTATAACAGAGACTTTCAAGAAATGAATCCGATCCTCTACACAGCTTTAAGAGAAACAATTGAGTCGCTGGAAGTATTCTCAGGAATGCTCTCTGAGTTAAAATTCAAAAAAGATGTAATGAGAGAGAGGGCTCTTGAAGGTTTTACCTTTGCTACAGAACTCGCTGATCTACTCGTTAGAGATTTCAAAGTTCCTTTTAGAGATGCTCATAAAATAATCGCAAAAATTGCATCTGAAGGAAATTATAATCCCTCTTCCAAAGACATAGAGAGATCCGCTAAGGAGCTTGGTTACAACTTAAAGATCCCAGAAGATAAAATTTCGGAGGCAAAAGATCTTGAGAAGCTACTTGAGAGAAAAACGATCGGTTCAACTGCTAAAGAAGAAGTTGCAAGGATGAAAGCTTTGAGAAAGGAAAAGATCTTGAGGCAGAAAAGAGAGTTAATGAGAATAAGAAGGAGAGTTAATAGTGGTCTTGAACTTTTGAAGGCGGAGATCAAGAAGATCGGGGGTAGTTTTGATGTTAACTGGTAAGAGAGTTAAGATAAAAGCTAAGGGAAAGATCTTCGAAGGCATAGTAATGCCGAGTTTCACTGGAAACTTAGTTCTGAAGCTCGATAGTGGATACAATGCGGGATTTTGCGAGTATGAGCTAATTGAAGTGCTCGAAGAGGTTAAAACTCAAATTAGGGGGGCAGAGATCTCAAAGCGAGAAGATCTGCCCAACGTTAAGATCATATCCACTGGTGGAACGATTGCAAGTAGGGTTGACTATAGAACAGGTGCGGTTACGAGCCAATTCACCGCAGAGGAAATAATTTCAGATGTGCCAGAGATTGCAGAGATCTGCAATGTAGATGCAGAGCTTTTATACAACATTCTCAGCGAAAATATGAAGCCAAACAATTGGATCGAGCTTGCCAGAAGAGTCTATGAAGCTCTAAAGAAATACGATGGAGTGATCATAACCCATGGCACCGATACGATGCACTACTCCGCCTCAGCTGTAGCCTTCATGCTCTCAACCCCAAAGCCTGTTGTGTTTGTCGGAGCACAGAGAAGTAGTGATCGTCCGAGCAGTGATGCGGCGATGAATCTACTTTGTTCAGCAAAGCTTAGCATTAGCGATGTCGGTGAAGTTCTTGTTTGCATGCACGGCTCTACGAGCGACGACTTTTGCTATGCACATAGAGGAGTTAAGGTTAGAAAGATGCACACATCAAGAAGAGATGCTTTCCATAGCATCAACGCAAAACCTGTGGCAAGAATTGATTATCCTTCGCTTAACGTTGAATGGCTCTCTTGGAGATTCAAGAGAGGAGAAAGAGATCTAAAGCTTTTTGATAAGCTGGAAGAAAAAGTTGTGCTTATAAAGTTCTTTCCAGGACTGGGGAGCGATCTAATTGAATACTTCCACTCAAAAGGATATCGTGGTTTTGTGATTGAGGGAACTGGGCTTGGGCATGTGTCCACAGATTGGATCGAGACTTTGAAGAAGATCTGTGAGGACTCAATCGTTGTTATGACTTCCCAATGCCTCTACGGAAGAATCTGCGATCGTGTTTATGATACGGGCAGAGATCTGCTTAAGGCAGGTGTTATCGAGGGTGAAGATCTGCTTCCCGAAACCGCTTTGATAAAGCTGATGTTTCTAATTGGAAACTATGGCATCGAAAAAGCTAAAAAGTTGGTTAAGATAAATTTAGTGGGCGAAATTGAGTCAAGAAGTGATTATTAAGCCCCAATTATATTTAAATGAAGCCAATCGCCCGAAATCGCTTAGCAAAAGTTTAGTCTTGGGATTTTTGCAACTTTAAGATTCCATTTAATGTCAAAGTGTGTAGAAAAGTTTAAATCATTCAATCGGAAATTGATCTGAGATGCCAAAAACGGTAAAGGATCTACTTGTGGAGATTAGAAATACAAGCGAGCTGATAATAGATCTTGCTTATTCATCCGTTTTATACGATGTGGAAGATGTTGCTGAGGAAGTTCTTGAGCTTGAAGCTAAGTTTATAGAACTCATAAATGAGATCAGAAAGAAAGCTGCTCTCTCTGTAAGACATATAAGGGAGACTGAGAAAGTTGCCTCGGTTTTGCAGATTGCAAGCGCTGGCTACAAGATGAGTAGTGCTGCTGGAGACATATCTTCTCTTGTTCTGCGTGGATACAAGCTACCAAGAGAGATCGTGAATCTAATCCTAACACACTCTGAGGAGACGATCTTAAAAGTCACTGTGCCTGAAAACTCTCCAGTTGCTGGAAAAACGCTTGGTGAAGTTAAATTCCAGAAAGTCACTGGAATGAGAGTGATAGCGATAAAGAGGGATTTGCAGTGGATCTTTGACGTGGATAGAGACACCAAGGTTATGAAAGGGGATGTTATATTCGTGCGTGGAGATCCGAATAGCGTTCCAAGGTTGTATGAGTTTGTTCTGCATGAAAGTAGGGAGATGGGGATCGCAACTGAGCTCGAGATCCCAGAACTCGACAGAGCGGTGGATCTTCTCATAGAAATGAAGAACCTCTCAGAGCTTGCGGTTGACTTAGCTTATTCTGCACTGATCTATGGAAACGAGGAGGTTGCTCTTGAAGTTGTTTACATCGAAAATGTGCTTGACAACATGAAGTTTGAAGTGGAAAAGCTGATCTTGGCGGTTAGCAAAAAATTCGAGGATCCTTCTATACTCATTCCGATCATCGAGATCGTTCACTGCTCTGAGCAGATCGCTGATAGTGCAAGAGAGATCGCAGAAGTGTTGCTAAACAAGATGGAGCTTCCAGAAGTTTTCAAGGATGCAATGAAAAAGACTGGAGAGATCTTAGTGATGGTCACAGTTGATAAAGACTCCCCGCTTCACAACAAAACGCTGAAAGAGACGAGAGTGGAAAGTCATACCGGTATGCACATAATAGCAATAAAAAGAAAAAGAGAGTGGGTTATGAGACCAACTGCAAACACTGCGATTTATGCTGGAGATATCTTAATTGCTAAAGGTCCAAGAGAAGCTGAAGCGGAGCTCTTGAACCTTTGCTGTCCAACTAAACCAGCATCTTAAGCTTTCTAACTAATTCTCTTTTTATCTTTGAGTCTCTTCCCTTTTCGCAAACGAGTGTTCTAACTCCAATAATATCTGGAGATAATTTCTTTAAGATCTCCAAATGTGTCCAGCTTAAGTTCCCTGCAATAGCACAAATCAGATCTCTCTCTTTTGCCTCTGAAACAAAATTTTGGAGGTCTTCTATAGCCATATGGTCAAAAATTGAGCTTCCATCCTTTACTGCGGTGTCTACCATCACACCATCTGCACCACATTCAGCAGCAATTTCGGGGAGCTTTAAAGGGGAAATTGCGTTGATTCTATGGTGATCACCATAACCAGCGATCACCACTTTTTTGTTTTTGTCATAACCTTTAACCGCTTTTACAACTCCAAAAACCATTTCTTTAGCTTCACTTTCATTTTTGATCCCGTAAAGTCCGACTTTAACATAATCCGCTCCAGCAACCGCTGCTCCCAAAGCTGCCAAACTTGCTGTGCCAGGCTTATATGGCAGATCTCCAGTCGTTGCGCTCACTTCTTTTCCATACTTCTTAGCAACTTTTGCCACTTCACTTATCACCCATGGAAAATTTGCTCCAAGAGAGCCTTCTGCAGGATTTTTAACATCTATTATATCCGCCCCGCCCTCTATAGCTTCTAAAGCTTCTTCGAGATCTTTAGGGCTAACAAGAACGAGCATTGTATTCTTCTTTAATTTCTAGTATTTATGTTTTTTGAAACTTTTTATACAATCGGTGAACACTTTACACATGAAGATCAACCATGTCAAAGTTGAAAAGGGAATAAGGGTTTCAGAGATCGTTGAAAGATTCTCTGAGACTGCATTTAATGCTCGAAGACTTGGGATTGCTGGTAAAATATGGAAAGAGATGATGAAAGAAGATTCTTTCATTTTCATGACTCTTGCGGGAGCGATGATTCCCGCTGGGATGAGAGAGGTTGTAAGGGGAGTGATGGAGAATGGTTTTGTTAATAGTCTCGTTCTAACTGGAGCAAATTTTGTCCATGAAGTCTGTGAAGCTCTTGGGTATTCTCACATCATAGGCTCAGCTATTTCTGATGACGTTGAGCTTGCAGATAAGGGGATCAGTAGAATTTACGATGTATTCATAGAAACTTCAGCCTTTGAAGCCATTGAGCGTTTCTTCATGGAAACATTCAAAGAGCTCTCTGGAAATTATTCAAGCTTTGAAATTGTTTGGGAGATTGGAAAAAGGCTTGAAAATTCTTTTTTGAGTTTTGCATACGAAAATAAGATCCCAATTTTTTGCCCAACACTTCACGATTCGATCGCAGGATTGCATTTGATGCTTTACGGAAAAAATGTTTTTTTAGATTATTCCAAAGATCTAAAACTACTTCTCGATCTTTGCTCACAGAAGAAGAAAATGGGCATCGTGATCATTGGCGGTGGAGTGCCGAAGAACTTCGCTTTGCAAGCGATGCTTCTTGCTGAAGGCTTTGATTATGCGATCCAGATCACAACCGATTCTCCTCACTATGGAGGATTGAGCGGGGCAACGCTTGAAGAAGCCAAGAGCTGGTGCAAGCTTAAAATTGATTCTAAAGCGGTAACTGTATACTGCGATGCTACCATAGCTTTACCTTTGCTTTACGCCTACCTTCTGGATTAAGGCTCAGAACTCAAAACCCTCATCATTTCTCAGAGGGGTCCTTTCATCATCGCCTCCGAAGATCGTTCCCTTTGAAATAATTTACTATTTCACCGAAAACTTTATATACTCATCCCGCAAAATTTATATACTGCATGACAAATCTCGTAGCCCTCGGAAAGCCTGAGAAACTGTCAAAGTCGGGGATGCTTTTAGTTCGGATTCAACCCACAAACCTGCCAAAGATTGGCGAAAAAGTCGTCACGAGGAAGATGGAGCAAGTTGGGGTAGTTTACGATATAATAGGTCCTATAATCTCGCCTTACGCATTAATTAAGCCGAATAAGGTTGTTTATGAGGATCTGTTTGTGGTGAAGGAGTATGGTGGAAGTAGAAAAAGTTCGGGAAAA
>JANXDV010000110.1 GCA_025058955.1 Archaeoglobaceae archaeon
TTCATCCAAGGTAGAGCTTCCACAACTGTTGGCTCATTACTTAGCTAAAACTAATCAAGCGGATGAATGGTATTCTAAGGTCGTGGAGAAGATCGAAAAAGTTCTTTCACCTTAGTTAAACATTTGACTTTCATCGCATTTCTTATTTTTCTCGCTTCTTTTCGAAAAAAGTAGAGCAATATCGTCAAAATTTTTATCACAATAAGGAATAATTCATACTCGAAGAAGATAAGATTTATCAACTTCCACGCAAAATTAAATCATGCAAGAATCTGTCTCTCTTCTGGAAATTCTTAACGAGCTTAAAGAGATTAAGAAGAGGATTGAGAGAATAGAGACTATCTTTGAGGATTTAGCAGACTCAGTTTTAACTCCTGAAGAGAAAGAACTAATAAAGAAGCATAAAGAGATGATAAAACAAGGCGATTTCTCGGAGTTTATCGATATCGATGAGCTATAGAGTAAAAGTTCACCGAGAAGTTGAGAAATTTCTCCGTAAAATTCCGAAAAAAGATGCTGAGAGGATTAAAGAGAGAATTATCAGCTTAAAAGATCCTTTCGCAGAAAAACCGATTAAAGTGAGAGGAGAAGAAAACGTTTTTCGCATCCGTGTCGGGAAATACAGGATTCTATTCTTTATCGATGAAGAGCACAAAACTGTGGTAGTCTCGAAAGTCGATAAGCGGGAAAGGATATACGAAAATCTATGACGCTTTTTATTCTGTTAAAATATCTGTTCTTGGAGAGACAACTTTTCGCCTCTTGGACAGATCACTAAGCAAACTTCTATCTATTCAAAAAATCGGTGAAGCATCGTTTCGAGCTCGAGAGATCTCGGTTAATCAGCATTAATAAAGCTGGCGAGATCATTTCAGAGAACAAACAAATCATATCCATCAATCCACTGAAATTCGAGAAATTGATTTCATCCTATCTACACCGTAATTCCATTTCATTGCCCAATCTCAATCAAACTTTTTCATTCTGCAGATATGATGTGAAAAGAAGGAGAGATAATGGTTTACGGGATTTTAGAAGGATGATGAAGATATTCGATAGGAATTCTTAACGTGGCTAAAAACCAATTTTTAAGTTAGCATTCTTCATAATGCCAGTCTTTCGAGTTTCATCACCTTTAGTGGGATTTGAAGCGAAGATCTATCGAGTTAAATATGGCTTTTTCGTGAATATTTCGCAAGTTGGCAACTCTAAAATCGAAAATGAAAATAAAAGTTCAAGCAAAAATAATCGAAAATCAGACGATTCTGAGCAGATAGAGCTCATCGATGATTTTTCTGATGCTTCAGACCTTCGTAAAAAATGGACTCGTCGGGATTTGAACCCGAGGCCTCCGCCTCGCGAAGGCGGCGCTCTACCACTGAGCTACGAGCCCATACTTTTTAGGATTTTTGACAAATAAATTTTACGCTTTGAAAAATTTTATATTCATTTTATTGCCAAAGCTATTAGCTCAGCGATCTTTTCTGCAGAAATACGATTTGAATTTACCACAAGATCGTAGATCTTCCAATCATCAATGTCAATGCTGTAAAATTTCTGATACCTCCTTTTCTCTATCTCTTCTCTAAGCTTGGTCTCTCTTTTAACTGTAGAAAGATCTTTGCTTTCTCTTTTTGCTATCCTGCTATATCTAACCTCTGGATCCGCAAAGATGTAAACTCTAAGATCTGCATCCTTGATCATCCATCCAGAAAGTCTTCCCTCAACTATAACGTCTTTTTCTTTTTCTGCCAATTCTCTTTGGAGTTTGTCGATCATTATGTCGATCTCTGGATTTGACTCAGCAAATTTGCTGAACTCCTCCAAACTCATGCCCCTATCAAAAGCCAATTGTCTAAAAACTTCTCCTGCAGAAATTAGCTTGATTTTCAGCTTTTCGCTCAAGATTTTAGCAACGGTTGTTTTTCCACTTCCAGGAGGTCCAGAGATCGTGATCTTCACACACCCACCTTCATAAGCTTCTTCATCAATTGCCCAAACATGATCGAGCAGATTAAATACCAGAGAAGCCACCAGGGAAAGATTGTGACCATCTCGTTCACATGAATTGTGCCCCAGAATGGAGTTGTTACATAGAACAAGCTGTTGTCTAATCTGAACAACTCCACTGTGACACCGAATTTGACATTCTGATAACTGAGATAAGCTTTTTCCCATAGCCAAGCCCAGATCGGAATAGAAACTATGAAGGTATAGGACATCGGCTTGAACTGCATGCTCATCAGCTCACTCTGAAGCATTTTCATCTCTTCCTTTTTGCTCTCCAATTGTTTTAGCTTGAATTGGTTCTTTTTCTTAACCGCATCCATGTATTCTTTCTGATATTCACTTATCTTCTTTTGGATCTCCTTTAGCCTAATATGGTTCACTGTGTATTTCTGGATAAGGTTTGAGTAGAATCCTGTTAAGATCGACATTATGAGCACAACTTCAAAGAATTTCAGAGCGGAGAGTGGGAAGAAGATCCGTTCTACCATTACTGCCAATGCGATTCTGAATTCGTAGCTAAATATGAGCCCAAATAGAATTAAAAAACCCAAAATTACTAAAAATTTTGAAATTAAACTCTTCATCACTCCTCCCCGAGAACTCTTCGCAATATTGGATGCATTTCAGTGAGCTGTTGCTTTGCGAGATCCTCGTAGAACCTGTAGGCTATGCTAACAGCTAAAAGCAACCCTGTTCCGCCCACGTTGCCTATTGTTCCGAGCATGTTTGAAATAAGCGTTAGTATTCCTACTAAAGCACCACCGATGATCGTAACTTTCGGAATGTAGCGTTCGAAGAGTTTTTCAAGAGCAACGGGGGATCTTCTGAATCCGGGAATTTGCATTTTTGATTTTGAAATTTG
>JANXDV010000111.1 GCA_025058955.1 Archaeoglobaceae archaeon
CTCGAGATCTGCATGAAGATCACCGATGATCGTGCACCTCTTTTCGTTCAACTCGATCATCTTTCCCTTCATCAGCTTCTTCGCTTCATCAATTAACTCGAGCAGATCCATGTCGCAAGTTAAGCACCAATCCTTAAATACTTTTTACTACAACTAAGGAATGATGAAACACTTAATCTCGATTGATGATCTTAAAAAAGAAGACATACTAAAAATTTTGGATAAAGCTGAAGAATTTGAAGACGTTGCCCTTGGAATAAGAAAATGCAAAATTCTTGAAGGCAAGATCCTTGCAAATCTATTTTTCGAGCCTTCAACAAGAACGAGGATTAGCTTTGAAACCGCAATGAAAAGACTTGGTGGAGAAGTTGTAAATGTTTCCGCACAGGAAGCGAGCAGTATGGCTAAAGGCGAGACACTTGCGGACACTATAAGGGTTGTGTCGAATTACTGCGATGCAATAGTTATAAGACATTACCTCGAAGGTGCAGCAAGATTCGCAGCTGAGAATTCTGCAGTGCCAGTGATAAATGCTGGAGATGGAGCGGGACAACATCCTACGCAGACTTTACTGGACTTATACACGATAAGAAAGGAATGTAGGAAACTTGAAGGGCTTTCGATAGCTCTCGTTGGTGATCTTAAATATTCAAGAACTATACACTCGCTTATAAAAGCTTTAACTCTATTTAAAACGAAAATATATCTCGTTAGCCCAGAAATCTTAAGTTTGCCTGAAGAATTTTTTGAGGAATTGAATGGAGATTTTCAGAAGGCGAAACTTGAGGAAGTAATAGGAGAAGTTGACGTTCTCTATGTAACAAGAATACAGAAGGAGAGATTTTTGGATGAGGAGGAATATAAGAAGGTTGCGGGAAGTTATAGAATCACTGTAGAAACCGTTGAAAGGATGAGAAGCGATGCAATAATACTCCATCCACTTCCGAGAGTTGATGAAATAGACGTCAAAGTAGACAAAATGAGACAGGCGAGATATTTCAAGCAAGCTTTCTATGGGGTTCCAGTGAGAATGGCAATCCTTTCGGAGGTGATGCAATGAAGGAGAGGGAGTTAGTAGTAAGCAAGATCAGAGAAGGGACTGTGATCGATCATATTCCTGCAGGAAAGGCAATTCTTGTGTTGAAGATACTTGGGATTGATGAGAGAACAAAGGAAACAGTTTCAATGGCTTTGAATGTTCCTAGCAAAAAAATGGGGACTAAAGACATAGTAAAAGTTGAAGGTCTTTTTATAAAAGAGGAGGAGCTAAATAAAATCGCCCTAATAGCGCCAAATGCGACGATAAACCTTATAAGAGATTACGAGATAGAAAAGAAGTTCAAAGTAAAACTTCCTGAAGTTGTAAAAGGTATTCTGAAATGTCCTAATCGAATGTGCATCTCTAACAGCAAAGAACCAGTGGTATCGATCTTCTATATCAAAGTTGAAGATAACAAGGTTTTTGCAAAGTGCCACTATTGTGGAAAAAGAATTAAAGAGCTGGCAGATTACCTGATTTAGCCATGAAGCTCGTTGTTTGTTCCATAAAAGATCCCGCTTCACTCAACATCATGTCCCACTTACTCACTATGGACACTTTCGAAAAAAAGAGAATCGGAAACTATGTTTTTCATCTCGGAAATCACTTTGCGGTCGTTGAAGTGGATGAAAAGCTGATATATGCGGATAATATCGACGAAAGACTTTCAAAAGTTTTCGAATTTGAAGAAATTCTATTTGCGTCAAGACATAGCAGTAAAGATGGTAGAAAAATATTTACCGCCCACGTTTCTGGAAATATAGGCGAGAACCGCTATGGTGGTAAGCCGAGAAGTCTTGCAAAGCCTTCACCAATAACTATAAAGAACTACGTTTTAGCTTTGAAGGAAAGAATGCGTAAAAAACCCGAATTCGAATTCACCCTCGAAGCCACTCATCATGGCCCCTCTGAGCTCTCGAAACCTTCCGCATTTTACGAGATTGGATCAACTGAAGAAGAGTGGGAAGATGGTCTGGCTGGAGAAATAGTTGCGGAAGCCATTTTTGAGGCTATAAAAGATCAAAGAAGAGATTGGAAAGTTGCTATTGGTATTGGTGGAACTCATTATGTTCCGAGACAGACAGAGATCATTCTTGAAACAATCTTCACATTTGCTCATAACTTTGCAAAATACAGCTTTGCAGATTTAACTCCTGAAATGCTCCAAAAGGCTATAGAAATTAGCGAAGCAAAGTATCTAATCTATGACGACAAATCCACAACATCCCAGATCAAAAGTCTTTTCAACGAAATAAAAGGTGTTGAAATTCTCAAGGCTAAGGAGGCAAAAAAGTTCAAGTTAGAATAAACTAACGTCTTTGCGGTAGAAGCGAAGATAACCAGCCTATATATTCTGCTATCGACCTTGTCTGGATCCAAACCTTGCCTTTTCCATTGAATTCAGCGATTAACCCTTCACCGCTCAAAATAGTTGTCTTTAAACCGCCAGCGGTTCTAACTTTGAAGTCTAAGGTATCCTCAAATGCAACGATGTGCCCAGTGTCTACAGCAAGCGAACCATCGACGTTTATTTCTTCAATACCTCCAAATGAAGAGAGAAAGAGTTCCCCATTTCCCTCGATCTTGAGCAAAAATAATCCTTCGCCAGCGAAAAACGTTTTAGCACCTCCCCACTTTAGATCAATATTCAAATTAGGTGAAGAAGCCAAAAAAGCCCCGCTCTGAGCATATATTCTTCCTGAAAGTTTTATATTTACTATATCTCCGTTATAGCGTGGTGCCAAGCCCAAAAGACCCTTGCCTCTGGAAATGAACCTGTTAACAAGGAAAGATTCTCCACCGAGAACGCTTCTCTTTATACCTC
>JANXDV010000112.1 GCA_025058955.1 Archaeoglobaceae archaeon
AGAAAAAGGTATAACAGCGGAAGAGGATGTGTTGGATGCGATAAATCTTGCAAGATCACTTGGAATAGAGTTTAAGATTATTGAAATTCGTGACATAGTTGAAATGCTTTTGGCTAAGCTTGGAAATGGAAACAAAAATGCAGAGATAAACCTCAAGCCAAGGATCAGGATGCTCATAAACTACTACTATGCAAACAGCCTTAACAGGCTTGTTGTTGGAACTGGAAACAAAAGTGAGATTTCAATTGGCTACTTCACAAAATTTGGAGATGGTGGTGTAGACATTCAACCCATTGGAGATCTTTATAAGACAGAAGTTTTCGAGTTTGCAAGATTTCTTGGAGTTCCTGAGAAAATTATAAGAAAGAAACCAACCGCAGGTTTATGGGTAGGGCAGACGGATGAAGGAGAAATTGGACTGAGCTACGCTGAGCTCGATGGTATTCTAAAGGAAATCGAGAGAGGAGTAATAAGGGATGACGAAAAGTTTATAAAAGTTCTAAAGATGGTGGAAAATTCGAGACATAAGAGAGAAATGCCTCCAATAGCTAAAGTGAGGGATCTAATTTGAAATTACTCTTTATTTTATTGATCCTTATATTGGTTTCCTCAACAGCTTTTGCGGACACAATTTATGGCAAAGTTTATCGATGGGACACCCTTGAGCCTATTAAGGCGGTTGTGAGCATAAAAAATGGGGTTGAGCAGAGAGTTGTGGCTGTTGACGGCAGTTACAGCTTTGAAGTTGAACCTGGCAATTATGTGATCATTGCAAGGAGTGGAGAGCTTGTAGCGGTAGAAAATGTAACTGTAAAGGGAAAAGTTCTCCTTGATCTAATCCTATTTCCAGAGATCGAAATTGTTGAGCCACCAGAGATACCAGAAATTGTGGAGGCAAATGAAGAAGACTACAGTTGGATTGCAATAGTTCTCAGCTTGGCGGGAATAATTTTTATTTATATTTTGAAGAAAAAGTATTTAAAAAAAGATTCAGGAAAAGTCTCTGAGCAGATCGAGGTAATTCCAGAAGATCTTAGAGCGGTTCTCGAGTTCATAAAAGCAGAAGGAGGGAGAATAACTCAAAAGGAATTGAGGAAGAAGCTTGGATACAGTGAAGCGAAGATCAGTCTCATAATAGCAGATTTGGAAAGAAGAGGACTTGTAGAGAAAGTTAAAAAGGGTAGGGGGAACATTATATTTCTCAAAACTCCTTGATTTCAAATTTCAAACCTTCTTCTATCAAACTCCTAAGCAGATCGTTTATTCTGTCTTCAGCGCAAGCAACAATGACTCCACAGCCATGATGAGATGCTTCAATGCAAACCTCTTTTGCTCCAAAGAAGATCGGCTCTACTCTTATTTTTCTGCATGCAATGAGTGCCTCTATACCCATTGCAACAAGAATACTCTTTCTCTTCGTTCTAACAAGTTCTCCAAAGCCTTTAAGATCTAATTTTCTGCTCCCACCTTCTCCCACGTTTGGAACTTTCACTATTATGATCTCTCCCTTCTGCGGCGGCTCAAATATGCCTGTTGGTTTTATTAACAAGTCTTCACCATCCTCTGCTGATGTAAGTGCGACCCCATTTCCTTCCAAGTCCTTCTTTGCAAAAATAAATCCGTCTTCAAACCAATACCTTACTTTTTCTCCCTCTTTTACACTACCAACCGCTATTGTAACTATACTCTTCGAATAAACTTTCTTTAGAAGTTCCTCGCTGAAAACATGTAGATCGAGAAGATTTTTTGATAACCACTCCTCTCCTTTCGAAGTAAGCTCATAATAACCTCTGTGAACAACTTTAATTAGATTTTCTGCCACGAGTTCTTTGAAATGTTCTGAAATTGCTTGAGGAGTCAAATCGAGCTTCTTTGCAATATCTCTTTGATTGCATTCTGGATTAAGCAGTAGTTCCGAGAGGATCAAAAGTCGGGTAACGTCTTTTTTGTTTATTAGGATCATGATCTTATCCGTGTGGAAATTCTATTATAAGTTTTTCTTCGCATTGGGCAAAATATTTATTCAACAAAAGACACTCCTCTCAAGAGCGGTTTTTAGTTTGGGGAGATGATAATAATGAGAAAAGCTTAAATAATGGTAGTGTTGATTATTATTATAGGTGGTTGAGATGTCGAAAATAGTTCACGCTCAGACGGTGTTGCCCGAGAATGTTTTGGAGGAGCTTAAAAAGAAAACTGGAGAGAATGCAACGAAAGATGCAATCGCAAAAGCGGTAGAGCATTACCTTATTTGCCCATACACACACGAAGAGCCTTTTGAAAAGAGAATTGAAGAGGTAATCAAGAAAAAGAAGCAGAAAGAGTGATTATAAACTTCTAAAAACTTTGCTTTTCAGCTCTCTGTAAATTTTTGGGGAAGTAATATATACCTTCCAAAAGCTTTTGAGAGAGGTGATCGCATGATCTCAAATGGTGATTTCCTTAGGCTCAGCTATACCGCTAAGATGGAAAGTGGAGAGGTTATAGACACTACAAGTGCAGAAGTGGCTAAAGAGAGTGGAATATTCAGTGAGAATACAAAATATGGGGACATCTATGTTGTGGTAGGCGAAGGGCATGTGCTTAAGGGACTTGATGAAGATCTGGTAGGCAAAGAGGTTGGATATAAAGGAACTGTGAAAATTCCACCAGCTAAGGCTTTTGGAGAATACGATCCAAATAAAAAAGACTCTTTCAGCATAACCAAATTCAAAGAGAAGCCTGAAGTAGGACAGAGGGTTAGAATTGGGGACAAAATTGGGACGGTGGAGAGAATTGTTGGACGAAGAGTTCTCGTAGACTTCAACCATCCGCTTGCTGGAAAGAACGTGATCTTCGAATACGAGATAAAGGAAAAGCTTG
>JANXDV010000113.1 GCA_025058955.1 Archaeoglobaceae archaeon
ATAAAGAAGAGTTCGAAAGATGGATGAAGCAAGCAGAACAAACACTTAAAAGTTCCGAAAGAGATAAAAATGCTAAAGATTATTCTTGGGCTTGTTTTAAAGCTCATCAAGCTGCTGAATTTGCAATAAAAGGCTTACTTTATGGATTGGGCATTATGACCTATGGTCATTCCCTGAAGAGATTGATAGATCTTTTAAGTCAAAAAATTGAGATCCCGAAGGGAATTCTTAGGAGTGCTACCGAAGAAGCTTTAAATTCAGCTAAAATGATCTTGGAATTCGTGAAAGGTGTTGCAGATGCTTCCATACGAGAAGGAAATTAAGGAATACGTTGAGGCTTTGAAAAAATTTAAAACTGAGCTTGTAATTCTTTTTTGATAGCTAAGAGAAGCTTTGAAGTTTGAAGCGATGTTGATCTTTTGGTCGTTTCCGATTTTTACCAGATAACTCCAAGTAGATCAAAGTTGCTCTAGATCATGGAGATCTATGAAGGAGAGAAAAGGAGTTCAATCTGAAGTTGTATGAAAAGGTTTCATCCAAATGGTTTAAGCTCTAATTATTTTGTCATCCATTTTTATCCTGTTTGAGCAAATTTTTTAGGTTCGAAAGCCTTTAATCTTCAACGCAAATCCGTTGCATGGAAGCAAGCAGGCTTAAGGAGATCTCAACATCGATGATCAGAAGGATGTTCGAGGTTGTTGAGAAGGCTAAGAAAGAGGGAAAGGACATAATAAGTCTAACGATCGGCGAACCAGATTTCCCCACTCCTAAAGAAGTCATAGATCCGGCATGTAAGGCAATGAATGAGGGTTTCACACACTACACATCCAACTTTGGGATTGAAGAGCTTAGAGTTGCGATTGCGGAGCATTATGGAGTTTCGAAGAATGAAGTTATGGTAACCACTGGTGGAAGCGAAGCTTTGATCAATGCAAGTCTTGCCTTCATTGAAGAGCAAAGCAGAGTTGTCATCCCTTCCCCATCTTTTCTAAGCTATTTCACCTACGCTAAGATGTGCAAGGCTAAAATTAGTGAAATAAAAACCCATGAAACCGCTTTCACTCCAACTCCGGAAAGCTTTGCAGAGATCATGGACAAGGATGTTAGTGTAGTTTTTCTGAATTATCCAAACAATCCAACTGGAGCTGTGATCGATAAAAGATCTGCAGAGGAGATCGTGAAAATTGCAAGGGATTATGGGGCTATAGTTATCAGCGACGAGATCTATGACAAGATCTACTACGACAAGAAACCAGCAAATCTCGTTGATCATGAAAACGTTGTCGTAGTTAACGGCTTCTCTAAATCGCTTGCAATGACTGGTTGGAGAATAGGCTTTGTAATTGCAAGAGAAGAGCTTTTGAACTCGATGCTAAAAGTCCATCAGGTAAATGGTGTCTGTGCTCCCGCTTTTGCTCAAAAAGCGGTTGCTGAAGTGATGCTGAATGGTGAATTTGAGAAGTTGGTTTCTAAGATGGTCTCAGAGTTCAGAAAGAGGAGAGATTTCGTTTACAATGAGCTTAGTAAACTCTATTGGACTGTTAAACCAGAAGGGGCATTTTATATGTTTCTCGATGTTAAAGAAGATTGCATGAAGTTTTCTGAGAAGTTAATTGACTATGGCGTTGCTGTAACTCCAGGAAAGGCCTTTGGGAGTTGGAATGATAACTTTGTTAGAATAAGCTATGCAAATTCGCTTGAAAACTTGAAAAAAGCGGTGGAAAGGATAAAAAGATACCATGAAGATCAGGGAGCTTAGAGATGAGGATCTCGTCGATGCGGTGAGAATCCTTGCTCTATGCTTTGAAAAAGAGTTGATCACGATCTTCAGAGACTTAGATCTTGCAAGAGAGATCCTCAAGGAATTTTTTAAAGAACATAAGGAAGGCTGTTATGTTGCAGAAGATGGGAGGGTTTTAGCCTTTGCATGGCTTTTGAGTGAGAAGCCAAAGATACTGAAATTCCTAAAATCTCAAGTAGGGTTTTTAAATGCATTGAGAGCTTATCTACTTTTAAAATTCTTTCTTAGATCCCAAAAGAACGGAGAAGTCTATCTGGCTTTCATAGCGGTTTCACCGCTAAGGCAAAGAGCGGGAATAGGTTCTGCTTTAATGAATGAAATAATAAAACAGGCAAAATTCAAGAATTTTAGATCTATGAACTGCATAGTTCAAGCGGATAGTGAAGCGGTTTTATTCTTTAAAAATCTTGGTTTCGAAATAAGAAATTTTTTCGAGAACAGATTAGCTGAAAAATATTTCTCAGCAAAAGAGTGGGTTTTGCTGAGCAAAGATTTATCAGCCCGATAATAACTTAAAGCATGCGCCCATTCGGTGTGCTCTTGATCTGCATTCTGCTCCTTTTTAATGCCTTTGTCTGTATCTCGGGAGCTCTTCTGATGGTCTTCTTTAAAGAAGAATTATATCCTATGCTCCAAAAGGAATTTGAGGCTATATCAAAAGGCTATGAGATCCCCAAAGAACTTTTCGAGGAGATCTACGATAAAGTCTCGAGCGTAGTGCTCATAATCGGATTGATTTTCTTAATAAACGCCATAGGGCTCTTTATGCTTAAAAATTGGGCTAGACTTCTTGCAATTGCTATGTTCATTTTCCAAATACTCTATTCAGCTCTAATACTCCCAAACGATCCTCTTGCAATGATAAACATTGCGATTGGTTTTGCTGTGATTTTATATCTGTTTCGCGGAGAGGTTAGAGAGAAATTTTCAAGTAAAAAAATCAGCATAGAAGAAAGAATTCTCGGACAAAAGCCTTAAAT
>JANXDV010000114.1 GCA_025058955.1 Archaeoglobaceae archaeon
AATTCATAAACGTTAAAAGCTCCGCTGCGGTGCATTTCAGAAGGATCGAGATCATGAGAGCAAGGGGAGAGATGCCAGAAGTTAGCGAGCTTTACTGGAAGCTTTTAGAAAAAATTGAGCTGGAGCAAAAGAGAGAAAGAAAGGAGAGCATGCATAGAGCCTTTGTAACAGATGGCAGAGGGATGTTTTTCATAAGCCATGTTGGGGAAATTTATCCAAGTGGATTCCTCCAAATACCAGCGGGCAATGTTAGAGAGAAGAGAGTTGAAGAGATCTACAGAAATTCTGAGATCTTTGTCAAACTCCGAGATCCGAACAATCTCAAGGGAAAATGCGGAATTTGCGAATTTCGCTTTATTTGCGGTGGCAGTAGAGCGAGGGCCTATGCTTTAACTGGAGATTATTTGGCTGAAGAGCCTTGCTGTATTTACATCCCGAGGGGGAAGGATGAGAGTAAGCATAGTTCTTCCAGCTTATAACGAAGCGAAAAGGCTGAGAAGTGCGGTTGAGAAAATAGAAGAGTATGCGAAGAACTTGGGCTACGATTATGAAATCCTAATAGCAGAAGACGGCTCTACCGACGGAACTGATAAGATCGCAAAAGAGATTGCGGAGAAGAATGCGAGAGTAAAGCATTTGCATTCCGATGAAAGGCTTGGAAGAGGAAGAGCTTTGATGAATGCCTTTAAGCATAGTTCTGGCAACATAGTTGTTTATATGGACGTTGATCTGTCAACAGATCTAAGGCATTTGAAAGAGCTCGTTTCTGCAATTTCAGAAGGCTATGATGTTGCAACTGGCTCAAGGCTAATGAAAGAAAGCAGAGCGAAGAGACCTTTAAAGAGAGATCTCGCATCTAAAGCCTACAATTTCCTTGTCCGCTTTTTGCTTGGCTCAAAGATCCATGATCATCAGTGCGGTTTCAAGGCTTTCAGAAAGTCCGTGATTTTAGAGATCGGCTCACAAGCAAAAGACACTCATTGGTTTTGGGACACTGAAGTCCTTGTTTTGGCGCAGAAAAAAGGCTACAAAGTTAAAGAGATTCCCGTTATCTGGGAACATGGTGGAGAAACAAAGGTTCGCTTCAAGAAAGATGTTCTTTACATGTTCTTCCAAATTATGAGAATGCTCTCCGAAGAGCTTGCGAAAAGTAGAAAATTCTTCACCTTTGCCACCGCTCTCGCTATAGCAATTCTTCTTTTCCTGATCTTAGCAACGGGCATTCAGAGTTTCATTGAAAGCCTTTCCCTGATAAGATTAGACCTTCTCGCACTTGCAAGCATTTTTTATGCCTTTTCTTTCCTCGTGAGAGGTTTCAGATTCAGATATGTTATTAAAAAGCTTGGAGAAAAAACCTCAACTGGCTTTTCATCTCTCGCTGTGAGCATTGGGCAAACTGTGAACGTGATCACACCAATCAGATTAGGAGATCTCGCAAGGGCTTACGTTTTCAAACGCTCTGGAGTTAGTTACACATGCTCTCTTGGTGGTGTCGCTGTGGAGAGGTTTTTCGACATTCTCTCTGTAGCGATCATAGCCTTCTTAGCTTCTTTTTATCTTGGAACGAACAACTTAGAGCCAATATATGCGATTGGATTTGCTTTGCTGATCATATTGGCTATAGCTCTTCTCTCGAGAATGCAAAACTTCGTCGGAAGGATCATGGAAAGGGCGAAAATGGCGATGAATCCAAGCGATGGGGCAATAATATTTGTCCTTTCATGCTTAGTATGGCTTTTCGACATCTCCGTCTGCTATCTCCTTGCTTTAAGCTTCGGTGGAATCAATTTCTTCGCCATAGCTCTTGCTGTAGCTATTGGAAACATAGTTAAGGCAATTCCGATAACTCCTGGTGGAATAGGGACATATGAATTAGCTTTAACTGCAATAATAGGATTTTATCAGCCGTATTCCATAGCCTTCACACTTGCATTCGTTGATCATGCTTTGAAGAACTCAGTCACAGTGGTCCTTGGTTTAATCGCCCTTTCTGCGATGAATTTAAGCCTGAAAGAGGTGAAGGGTTGAGCTTAGTCTATGCAATCCTTTTTTATCTCCTCTCCCTCTTGCTAACCATTCCATTTCTCAAATTCTTTAAGTTCACTTTTGCCCGTTTTGCGTCTGTTTTTCTTATAACCTTAGCTTCTTTTGCTCTTGGACACCTTATTAGCTTTAAATTAGCTTTTTTTAGCCTTATAATCTTAGTATTTGCTTATCTAATCTACCTATTGTATTCAAAATTCGATTTCAGGCTTGAGAAAAGTGAATTAATATTCGCAATAGTCTTTTTCTTCTTCATCTTTCTTCGTTTTCTAAATCCAAGCATTTTCGATGCGGAAAAGTTCATGGACATGGCTTTCATAAACTCGATACTCAAATCTCCCAGCTTACCCCCAAACGATCCATTCTTTGCAAATGCGAAGCTCGACTGCTACTATTACTTTGGGCACGTTTTTGGAGCTGGAATGATCTTGCTATCGTTCGCTCCACCAGAGATCGGCTACAACATTGTAGTTTCAGCACTTCCCGCTTATACTGCTATGCTTGTTTATGGAATCTTCGAAAGCAACCGTAGAATCGCTTTAATTGGCTTAATCTTCGTCGCTTTCTCTGGAAATGCATATTCGTTCGTCGATCTTCTCCATAGACCCTTTACTGGCTTGGACTTCCTTTACTATTGGAATTCCACAAGAGTGATCAGCGGAACGATAAACGAATTTCCGTATTTCAGCTTCATCCATGCGGATCTTCATGCTCATGTCTTTGCAATTCCGAT
>JANXDV010000115.1 GCA_025058955.1 Archaeoglobaceae archaeon
TTGACAAAATAAGGCGAAGCAGATTCATAAAGACTTTATGGTTTTATAGTTATAAACTTTTCTTCTTTTTGATTAAATTGAAATAAGGATTTTTATCCTAAAACTTCAAAATAAATTTTCTCGATCCGCTCAACAACAAAATCCCAGTTAAATTTCTCCTCTACCGCTTTTCTTCCATTTTTTCCAAGCTTTGTTGCAAGTAGATCATCTTGAAGAACTTCTTTAATCTTTTCAACGAGCTCCTGAAGACTATTAAAAGTAAAACCACCCTGCAAAGCAACTTCAGAAACTCCTGGAGTATTGGCTCCGATCACAGGTGTTGAACAAGCCATAGCTTCAAGCAAAGCAATTCCAAAAGCTTCTAATCTTGAATATGAAGGTAATACAAGCACTCGTGCTTTTTGCATCCATTCTACAACTTCTTTCCTAGGCACTCTCCCCGTAAAAACCGCTTTTACACTTAACTTTTCAGCAAGTCTTTCAAAGGCTTTTCGATCCTCTCCATCTCCAACAACCACGAGTTTTGCATCCATTTCTTTTTGAACCTCCGCCATCGCTTTTATCAGCGTAGAAACACCTTTATAGGCAACAAGTCTTCCAACGTATAGAACTAAAGGCTCTCTTTTTCCAGCATCTACTCCTGGGCAAAATTCGCTTGGATCAACAGCATTTGGAACGATCTTTATTTTATTCATGAATTTAGATAAAACTGGAGAGGTTTCTGCGTAGCTCTTCGTAGTTGCTATGATCACTTCAGCTTTTTCCAGTGCTCCAATTACAAGATGGTCGTTCAACTTCTCAACTAATCGAGCAATAAAGCGTGGAATCGGATATCCATTTACCCTGCTCGGCAAAATAACGTCGTTGTGGTATGTAACAACGTGCGGTTTTCTTTCCTTCTCAGAAAGCTCTGCAAATCTTCTTGCAAAGAAGGGTGAAGGAACGTGAGAGTGATAGATCTCCGCTTTAACTTTTGGAAATGAGATTGGAATCGGAGAATATGGGATTTTTAAGCATCTTGGCACAAGATCTGAACCTATGGATGAAACCACAACTACTTCATGACCTTTTCTCCTTAACTTTGTGACGAGATTTTTCGTATGTATTTCTATCCCCCCGATACTCGGAGGATAATATGGAGAACCCATCGCAATTATTGCCACATCACAACATTATATTAGGATTTAAAAGTATTCAACTCCAATGCTTCGAAATCCAATAATTTTTGTTAAAAACTCAAAAGAGACAGCCCGAGGAATCGAGTTTTAGATCCATGTTCATTTCTTTTTTCACTTGCTCAATGGTCTTGCATTCCTCCAAATGTTTTTTCAAAGCTTCTTCGCTTTCAAATTTGCGATGGCAAATAGGACAGATCATATTCAAAGGTGAATTGAAGAGGATATAAAAATTTCTTGAGCTCAAAATCACCTTATAAAAAACAGAATAGATGATCTCTGATTATAAAAAGGGTAGAGTTTAAGGCTGTAAAGCGGGAGAAGTCACGTCTTTGTGTTCAATCCACTCTTTAAGCCAGCTTTTAAGCCTTTCTAAAGCCCTTACTTCAACATCGTAGATGCTTAGGATTCCTACAAGCTCACCTCTTCTTATATCTCCATCAACAATTGGCAGAAAAACTGCCTTCTCAATTTCCTTCTCTTCCTCAACTTTACTCACTCTTCTTTGGATCGTGTCTAAAACGACGCCATATGGATGCCTCATTATTCCAAATGGGTATACTATCGTATTCTTAGGCAACTTTAATTTCTTTAGCGATATTATGCAGGTTTCTCCTGCTTTGATCCTCTTATTCTCATCCGAAATCAAAAGCTCCCATCTTGCGACGGAAGATCTTCGGAAACCATATGGTAGAGCTTTTACCGCTTGTCTTATTACACCCCTTCCACTTCTGTAAACAGTTGTGAATGATCTCTCTTCCCCCTTTACAATGGCTTTTAAATTCTCCAGATCTACGAAATAAACTGCTAAAGTTCCAAGCATATCGCCTTGTTCGATCCTACCATCTTCAACTGGTAGAAAGATAGCATGGCTTATTTTTCTCTCTTCTTCAACCTTTTTTGGTCTTCCTTTCTGAATAACATCTATCAGTGAGCCATAAGCGTTTCCCATGAAGCCTGTTGGTGTTACGACTGTGTTTGGAGGTAGTGTTATGCATTTTATTTTAACCTTCAAAAGCTCATTCTTTCTAATATTTAGACTCTCATCAGCAATAACAGGCTCCAATAGGGCAATATGGACTCTTCTATAAAGTGTGTCGACCATTTTTTGGGTTTTTCTGATTACATTTCCATTCTCTTTCCAAGTCAATCTACCTGTTCTCTGCTCCGTCACAATTTCGAAACTTTGCTGTCCAAAACCAAGTGTTTTTCCAACAAAGCCAGTTTTGACAAAGAATACTTTTATAACCCCTATCAAGTCGCATTTCTTTATCACTCCATCCTCGAGGGGTATGAAAACCGCTTGGCTAATGCATTTGTCCTCTTCAATCATTGAAGGTCTACCATACTCTATAACGCTTATCGTCGTCCCAAGAGCATGACGGGCTTCATTTAAACAACCGACCATTGTATTAGCGGAGAGAGAAATTCTTTGGACATCTACAATTGCGGGTTTACCTTTTTCAACTGGAGTATCTTTATCAGCAATTAGAGGTTTCATCTGAGTAAAAGGAGCCATCCTAAACTCGGATGGTTTGAAATCCAACTCAGATTT
>JANXDV010000116.1 GCA_025058955.1 Archaeoglobaceae archaeon
AAATTGGTGAATGCTGGCATTGGTATTTCAAGATCACCTTCGAAGTTCTCCTTGCCTCTGTTTGTGATCACGATCACCTCATCAACGCTCCCGTTTTGAGCGACGATTGAGTGAAGCATTATTTTTAGATTTTCAGTTGAGCTTGTAAATCCCAAGTTGAACTCAAGTCTTTGATCGCTCTCAACATTTAACCTTTTAATAAAAGTTTTATTTAAAGCATTCAATTCAAAAGTGTAGTTGCCTTTTTGAAGCATTAAAACATCTCCAGAGTTCACTTCTCTTTCAAAAATCAGTGAGGTGTCGTTAAAAACTCTAAGCGTTGCGTCTCCATCGTAGTTGTTCAGTATAACTGTAATTTCGAATCCATGAACTGGAATTAGGAGTAATAGAAGCAGACTAAGCTCTTTTAATCGCATTCCACTCTACCTCCTTTCTGCGAATGTAGTCGAGCAAAGCAGAAATTGCAGAGGCTTGTAAAACGAAAATGTGAATGATTAGAGCAAAAAAAACTTTCAACTTTGAGATCTTGCGATAATAAGCCAGAATTAGCGGAATTGAGATTGGTAAGAAGGGTAGAAAAATTATTGGAAAATAAGTGAGCGTGAGAGCGCTTAGCCATGAAATTCTCACAATCTTTTCCGCTTTCTTCATCTCTTTTCTATATCTCCATAGCTGAAGTCCACCGAAATACCACCTCTTTCTCTGGCTATAGAAATCTTTCCAACTCATTGGAGCTTGTTCAAAGACTTTTCCTTCAACAAGAATAGCCTTAAAACCTTTTGCATGCATTCTTGTCGCAAAATCCGCATCTTCAGTCATAGCTTTCTCATTCAATCCTTCTCTAAGAATTTCATATCTTAGAACGCCGATCAAACCATTAAACTGCTTGAAAGCACTCTTTGAGAGCAAAAAGTTGAGAAAACGGTATTCAGCTTCTATCGTTTCGGAAACGAGATTCTTTGCATTGTAAATATAACGCTTTGCTGAGGCTATGTAAGCATTTTGGTCTTTTAAGAGTGCGGAAATGCAATTCCAAATAGTTTTCTCATCAATTCTGGTATCGACATCCATTATAAGCACAAATTCTGGCTTGAAATCGCTTAAAAATTTAACCGCATCGTTTATAGCTCCCGCTCTTTTTCCCCTTCTATCTTTTCTTTCAACAACTTCAACACCCATTTTCTTTGCAATTTCAACCCTATCGTCTTTTTCACCATTTTTATCGATCACGTAAACAACTTTATCCGCTCCAAGGCTTTTAACATGCTCTATGCTATCCTCAACGACTTTGGAATCCTCAAAGGGTGAAATAGGAACGACTATTGCAAGCTTCATTCGAGCATCTTTGCAATGATCTTAGCAGTTTCCTCAGGATCCGCTCTTCCCCTTGTCTTCTTCATCACTTGTCCCACAATGAAGTTCAAAGCCTGTTTCTTTCCGCTCAAATAGTCCTGAACAGCTTTGGGATTTTCTTGAATTGCCTCTCTGCAAAATCTCTCTATATCTGACTTAGGAATTGCAAACAACCCCTTTTCCTCTATGATCTTTTCAACATCCCCTCCTTTGTCAAGTTTTGTCCTTATGACTTCAACAACTCCCTTCTCCGTGATCTTTTCATCTAAGAAAAATCTTAAAAGTTTTGCAAACTCTTCTGGGCTGAATTTTTCAAAGCATTCGTAAAAGCTCCAATCTCTATAATTTAGCTCTCCTCTAAGAATGTCAACGACCCAAGTCACAGCAACCTTTGGCTCGATCAGCTTTGCAACCTTTTCAAAGTAATCGCTCATCTTTAGATCGAGTATCAAAACCCTTGAGTAATTCTCGGGGATGCCATATTCTCTCTTAAGCCTTTCCTTCTTTTCCTCTGGCATCTCTGGTAAAGTTCCTTCAACTTCTTTAATGAGCTCTGCGGTAAAAATTACTGGCAGATCTGGCTCTGGGAAGTATCTATAATCCTGCTCCTCTTCCTTACTGCGAAGAGAAAGCGTTATTTCCTGAGACTCATCGAAGTGTCTCGTCTCTCTAACGATCGCTTTTCCTCGCTTAAGCAAATTCTTTTGTCTTAGAATTTCGTAGTTTAAAGCCTTCTCGACACCTTTGAAGGAGGAAATGTTCTTCACTTCAACCCTATTTCCACCAGCGATTGAGATGTTCGCATCAACCCTCATAGCTCCTTCGAGCTCTCCGTTGAAGACATCAAGGTATTCAAGAACCATTCTCAACTTGTTTAGAAATGCTCTTGCTTCTTTTGGTGAACTTATTACAGGTTCGGTAACAATTTCGAGCAAAGGCATTCCACTTCTGTTGTAGTCGATCATGGAATAAGTTGCGGTTGTGATCGAGCCTTTATAGCTAAGTTTTCCCGGATCTTCTTCCATATGGATCCTTCTCAACTGGATCTTCTTTTCTTTTCCATCTGATTCAATTGAAACGTAACCTCCAATTGCCAACGGACGATCGTATTGACTGATTTGGAAATTTTTCGGAAGATCTGGATAGAAGTAGTTCTTTCTGTCAAAGACAGTCATTGGTTGAATTTTTGAATTTAAAGCCAATGCAACCTTTATCGCAGCTTTTACCGCTTCTTTGTTTATAACTGGCATAGCTCCTGGCATTCCAAGGCAAACTGGACAGACATGGGTGTTTGGAGGGCTTTTGTGATAATCAGTAGAGCATGAGCAGAAGAGCTTACTCTTCAGCTTGTTCAACTGTGCATGAACTTCGAGTCC
>JANXDV010000117.1:0-2386 GCA_025058955.1 Archaeoglobaceae archaeon
CTGCAAAAATACCTGGGCCAGAGCCAACGTCAAGAATGCATTTTGGCTTACCGACTACTTTCCAAATCTCCATTCCAAGTCTGTGATAGTACCATCTGTTGTTTATACACCATAGCCAATACTGTCTTGCGATGTCATCCCACATACAATTTCTTTGTCCCCTAAAAGATAATCCTTTCTATAAGATAGAAGTTGAGTCCGATAGAGTTAAATTCTCACGAATCTTAGCAAGAGGAGATGAAAAATGGAAGTGGAGAGAGATTAATAATAAGAAGATCTGGTTACCCCTCGGTAGGAGAGATAGTAGTTGGAACTGTAACGAGAGTTTTAGATTTCGGCGCTTTCGTTTCACTGGATGAGTATGAAAATAAAGAGGGAATGGTGCATATAAGCGAAATAGCTTCGGGATGGATCAAGGACATAAGAGAGCATGTTAAAAAAGGTCAAAAAGTTGTTTGCAAGGTTTTAAATGTTAATCCAAAAAGGGGGCATATAGATCTCTCGATTAAGGACGTCAATGAGAGGCAGAGAAGAGAAAAGCTTCAACAGTGGAAAAATGAAATGGCCGCTTTTAAGTGGCTTGAGTTGGCAAATGAAAGAGTAAAGCTAAGCAATGAAGAATTGGTAAAGCTTGGGAGAAAATTGCTCAAAGAATATGACTCCATTTACTCCGCATTTGAAGAGGCGGCATTTGAGGGTTATGAAGTGTTGGTAAAGCTTGTCGGAGAAGAATTTGCAAAAGCAATGGCCGAAATAGCAAGAGAGAACATAAAGCCTAAGAAAGTCAAGGTTAGAGGTATTTTTGAAGTCAAATTCTATCAACCAGATGGTGTTGAAAGGATCAGAAAAGTTTTCTCTCAAATAAAGTCTCCAGATGGTGTAAAAGTTGAGATCTCATACATTGGAGCTCCGAGGTATAGAGTAGTTGTGGAAGCGGAGGACTATAAGTCCGCAGAAAACGCTCTTAAAGAGATCGTCGAAACCGTGTTGAAATCGACAAAGAAACTTGCTGGGGAGGCTAATTTTGTTAGGGAGGCAGTATGAAATCGTTAATGAGAAAGTGCTCAAACTGTGGTAATTATACTTTGAAAGAAAGATGTCCAAGATGTGGGAAGGAAACGAGGATGCCAATACCTCCGAGGTTCTCCCCAGAAGACCCCTATGGTAAGTATAGGAGGATGTTGAGGAAGGAAAAGGGATTCTTTTTCAGAGGGTGAGAAGATGATAAAGAGGGTTGATGTGAGATACTTGAAAGATCCAGAGAGTTGTGGTTTGAAAGATCCAGTGTTTATAGAAGGGCTTCCAGGAATAGGGCATGTTGGAAAACTCGTTGCGGACCACTTAGTGAACGAACTTGGAGCGGAGAAAGTTGTGGAGATCTATTCTCACCACTTTCCACCGCAGGTGATGGTTCTTGAAGATGGCACGATCAGGATTCCAAAAAACGAGATCTATGCATGGAAGTCAAATGGAACTTCTCCAGATCTACTAATTCTCGTTGGAGATTTTCAGAGCATAAGCAACGAGGGGCATTTTGAGCTCGTGAATGCTTACATAGAAATTGCAAAGAGGTTCGGTGTTAAGAGAATATACACTCTCGGTGGCTATGGAGTCGGAAGACTCGTTGAAGAACCATATGTAGTAGGAGCTTCAAATTCAAAGGAAATAGTAGAGGAAATGGGTAAGTTTGGGGTTAAATTCGAGCCTGGAGAGCCAGGAGGTGGAATAATAGGTGCTGCAGGGCTTCTACTTGGAGTAGCTGGGCTTGAAAAAATTGAAGCGGTCTGTCTAATGGGCGTAACATCTGGTTACATGGTCGATCCGAAGAGTGCAAAGGCGGTCTTAGAGATCCTTTCGAAGATCTTGGGTTTAAAAGTCTCCGTAGAGGCTTTAGAGAAAAGAGCAAAGGAGATGGAGAAAATAATAGCTCAAATAAAAGAAATGCAAGAACTTGCGGTTCAGCAATGGAAGAGCGATGAAGATCTGAGATATTTCAGATGAGATTCTGGGAAATAGATTTTGCAAGGGGGATAGCAGTAATTTTGATGCTAATTTTCCACCTATTTTTTGACGCATACTACTTTGGCAAGATCCAGCTTGAAGGTGCGTTTTGGTTCTATTTTCCCAGATTCATTGGCGGAATGTTCATCTTCATCTCTGGATTTACATTCAGCATAGCTTATAAAAATTTAAAGCCAGTCTTTAAGAGAACTTTAAGACTTTTAACAATCGCTCTTGGCATAACTCTTGCTACTATGATTTTTGCAGGCGATAGAGCGGTATTTTTTGGGATCATTCACTTCTTTACCTTAGCCTCGATTTTTGGAATTTTTTTCATAGGTAAGCCAATTCTTAGCTTAATCGTCGGAATTCTATTTCTTTTAGC
>JANXDV010000117.1:2396-2657 GCA_025058955.1 Archaeoglobaceae archaeon
ATGCTTGTCGATCATCCATATCTTCTTTGGCTTGGAGTTATGCCTTACAACTTTAGAACGCTCGATTATTATCCAATGATCCCCTGGTTTGGTGTTTTCCTCCTTGGTATGTTCTTCGGATCCTTTTACAAGCGTGAAAGTTCTAATTATTGGGAAAATCCGATAAGTTTCCTTGGTAGGCATTCATTGGCAATTTATCTGCTTCAACATCCGATCATAGTGCTTTTGCTTCATCTATACTATGGAGACATTTTTTGGGAT
>JANXDV010000118.1 GCA_025058955.1 Archaeoglobaceae archaeon
AAACAAGTAGTATTCTCTGATCAGGCTTAGCTACATCGAGTATTCCGCATAAGCCTAAAAGGGATGATGCAGAGTAAGTATTTCCTATCGCTCTAACGAGCATTCCATCAGCAATGTTCTCTTCTTTGAACCCAAGCATTCCTGCAACTCTTGCTGGAAACTTTGCATTTGGTTGGTGAAATACAGCGAAATCGAAATCCTTTGCAGTGTAACCACAAATTTCCATAAGATTTTTCGCTGCTGAAGTCACATGCCTGAAGTAGGCGGGGGTTCCTGTAAATCTACCACCATGGCTTGGATAAGGTTGTAGATCTCTTCTCCAGAAATCTGGAGTGTCGCTTGTGTAGGAGACAGTTGCTTCAATCTCAGCAATCGGATCCTTGCCTATTATTATTGCTGCCGCTCCCGCTCCAGCTGTGTATTCAAGCGCATCGCTTGGCTTTGCTTGCGCAACATCAGAGCCAATGGATATGCCGTATTCGATCATTCCCGCTTTAACCATTGCAAAACAGAACTGCATTCCCGCTGTTGCAGCTTTGCAAGCAAATTCTAAGTCTGCACAGAAGTAGTTGTTTCCTATTCCCAAAGCTTCGCCAACAATTGTTGCAGTTGGTTTCACAGCATAAGGATGACTTTCCGAGCCTACAAAAACCGCTCCAATCTTTTTAGGATTAATTTTTGCTCTTTTAAGAGCTTCCCTTCCAGCTTCAACCGCCATCGTTGCGGTGTCTTCATCAACGTCTGGCACAGATTTTTCCTTAACTCCCAGGCCACTCTTTATAGCCTCAGGATCCTCTCCCCAGATCCTTGCAATTTCTTCAACCTTTATCCTAAAATTTGGAATGTATGTGCCATAAGAAACGATTCCAATCATAGAAAATCCCTCCTCAACCTTTCAATCATTTCTTTAACTTCAAGTTCTGTTCTGATCAGCGGAATCTTCTCCGCTTCAGCTATCTTTATTGCCATTTCATCCACTTTCGAAATGCCATGGAGGACTACAGTCGAAGGTTTCAAGCTTGAAACCCTGACTGCGACCATTGGAGATCTTCCACTCGTTATTTTGGTAAATATAAGCGCTCTCTCGCTTGTGAATCCGAAAAGTTTGTAAAAGTCATAGGCATTGAACATCAAAATGGCGTTGAGACTGTCTATTACTGTATGCCCATTTATAAGTCTTTCAAAATTGTTGAGCCTTTCACCTCCAATTCTCGAACAAAAATCATCGATTTTCACAGCCCTTGAATATTCCGCAAGGTCTATGATCGCAGAAGAGAGTTCAGGCAAATCAATATATTTAGAAATGACAGGGTTTGCTCTCTGAGAGTCTATTTTTATTAATGCTAAGACGAATTTTTTGATAAAGGCAACTCCAGGATTCCTTCTTCCAGCTTCATAATCGCTTATAACAGACGGAGATATACCAAGTTCCCTTGCAAGTTCACTTTGAGAAATAGAAAAGATCTGTCTCCATTTCTTCATTGCCTCTCCATGATGATCTGCGAGAGCTATTTCACCACATATTCTTTCTGCAAATTTTCTGTGCTCCACAAAACTAATTTTTCTCTCAGCTTATAAATTTAACTAATTGACTATAATATTTTCGACAATTGTCTATTGAACTTTTTCCCACTTGTAGAGCTCAACTACATCAGCGAGTGTTCTTCCCCTTTCCTCTATTTCTCCTCTGATTCTGTCCTCAGACTTCTTAACCTCAAGAGCTCTTCTTGCAATCTCATAGGCTCTCTGCTTTGGAATCACCATCACTCCATTGTCATCTGCAATAATCCAATCTCCTGGGTTTACTTCAATGCCTCCGCAGATTATTCGCACATTTATTTCCCCAAACCCCTTAGGCTCTCCAGCGTTTGGAACCTCTCTTTTTGCAAAAAGCGGAAATCCGAGAGCTCTTATGTCGTCCACATCCCTAACCGCACCATCTATTATTACACCCGCTATTTTTCTGTTCAAACAGCTCCTCGTTGCAAGCTCTCCCCAAACTGCACTTGTGTCACCTGAGCATTTTATGACGATCACATCTCCTTCTCCAGCAACATTTATCGCTTCAACAGGTTTAGCCCAATCACCATCCATCGTGCTCACAGTTACCGCTTTACCAACGATCTTTTTTCCTCTAACCAAAGGATATATTCCACTCATCGCTCTTGCTCGATGCATTGCATCGCTAACGTTTGGCGTAGAAACTTTCATCAGCAGTTCCCGAGTTTCTTCATCCATGCTCTTCTTCACATAGCTTCCAGCCTTTCTGTCAATTGCCTCTCTCACCTTCTTTGCAGATTCAACAACATTCCTTGATTTCACTATGTTGCTTCCCACAATCACAATTTTCGCCCCAAGAGATACACATAACGAAGCTCTTTCAGCATCAAGCCCGCCTGCGGTTGCAATTGGAATGTTTACACTCCCTACTACATTTTTAAGAACTTCAAGTGGATCTATTCCAACCATTTGTTGATCTATACCCACATGAACGTTTAAATAATC
>JANXDV010000119.1 GCA_025058955.1 Archaeoglobaceae archaeon
ACGTTGAAGGAAGAGGAAATGCATTTGTTATGGACTTAAACTGGAATTCTCTGCTCTGCGACGCTTGTAAATGGCTTGTCAGTAGCTTATGCCAGGAGGGGACAACAATTGTTTGTTCCATAACTTGTGCTCGGTTATGCGTCAAAATTCCTCATCCAATTGGAGCTGGTGCATGTTGGCTCATTTGCACATTGGCTTGCGATTACATAGTAAAATATAAAGCCTGTAACATGAGTGCAGAAGAAATTTGCAAGAGGGTGAGGATATGCTAAAAATAAAGCGAATTTTATTTTTGATTGGTATTTTTTTAATATGCTATTCAATCCTAATCTTTATGTTCTATGCTATTCACCTTGGCAAATTTTACGAAATAAGGGGCTTTATTTCTTTTTTATTCCATCTTGGCTTTGCTTTAGCAATTTCTGCCAGTGATTTCATCTTCAAAAGCTTTAAAAAACTAAAACTTGGAAAAGAGGACGAAATAGCTTTCAGAGCGATTCTCTTCTTAATAATCTTCTTAAACAACTTCGTTCTGGAAATGATTGCATAACTTGGAGGGGTTTTAATGAAAGAAATGCTTGGAAAATGGATCTCAAAACAAAAAGCGCTCTTTTTGCTCACAGTGATTTTATTAGCGATCTCAAGCACCTCTTTAGCTATTCACATGATTTTTGGTTTAGAAGAGGCTTTTGCGATCGGAGCTCGATTCTTCATCCTTTGCATCCTTTTAGGCATCTTTGCAACGCTCATGGAATTCTCTAAGGGTCGAAACTTGCCTTATTTTTACAGCATTCTCGGTTTCTTCCCTGGAATTGCGATATTCTGAAAGCGAAGAAGTTTTCACCTCATTGTTCATAATAGGTGCGGGTCTTTATAGTTATTTCCTCTAAAGAGGTTTGAAAGTTTGAGTTGCTAATCAGGAATTCTTTATCTGATAATATTTTTTATTACAAAAACAAATGGATTATATGCTTGCAATGTCATAGCAATATTGGTGATGGAGATGAAGTGGTTCGTGCTGGGAGTTGCAATCTGCATTGCGAGCTTTGCAATTACGGGAGCATTTGCTTTAGGACTGGAAGTGTGGTTCAAAACGATTGCAAAAGGGCAATACTGCAACTACTATGGGGAAGACAACTACGTAGTTAAAGACGAGAGATCGTTCAAGGATCTAATGGCGAAAGCTGGAATAATAGTAAACGACAGCGTGAATTTCAAACGAGAGATGGTGATTGCAACTTTCTACGGCTGGAAACCAACTTCTGGCTACGACATAACGATAAGAAGTATAGAGATCGTTCCAAATACTACTGCAGTGAGCAACAAAGACGTCATGATTGTTACAGTTGTTAAGAAAAAGCCCGCTGAGAATTGCATTCTGTTGCCAGTGATCACCGCTCCTTACCACATTGTCAAGCTTCCAAGGTTCGATGGAGAAGTGATTTTCAAGGAGATAACAGTCATAGAGCCATGCAACACTTTAAGTATTGCTAAAGACGAGTGAAATAGTTATTTATAATTTTATTATTTTATTTAATTTTTAATACCTTCTAATTTTTAATACCTTCGAAATCATTATCTGTCTCCAAGACCTTTGCTAACCATGGAATTTGAAATCATCGCTAAGGATGCTCTTGGAAGAATATGTAGAATTGAGACCCCACATGGAAGAATTGAAACCCCTATAGTGCTTCCTGTGATAAATCCAAATATCCCTTTCATTCCTCCTGAAAAAATGAAAGATCTTGGTGCTCAGGCAATAATAACGAATTCCTACATAATCCACAGAAGTTACAAAGATGAGGCAATTGAAAAAGGGGTTCACAAACTTCTTGGAGTTGAAATGCCTGTGATGACAGACAGCGGTAGCTATCAGCTCATGCTCTATGGCGATGTTGAAGTTTCGAATAAAGAGATCGTGGAGTTTCAGCGTGAAATTCGTTCAGATTTCATAATCCCCCTCGACATCCCCACTCCGCCAGATGCGGACTTTGAAACTGCAAGAAAAGACCTTGAGATAACGATAGAAAGGGAAAAGGAGGCAAAGGAGCTAAAAGGAGATTCTTTGCTTGTTTTACCAATTCAGGGCTCTACGATTTCGGAATTGAGGAGAGAGAGTGCAAAAAGAGCTAAGGAGATAGGTGGAGATGTTTACGCAATCGGAGCGGTAGTTCCTTTGATGGACGCATACAGATTCAAAGATCTTGCAAAGATCATTCTGGAAGTCAGATCTGTGCTGAAAGTTGAGCCAATCCACCTTTTTGGCTGTGGACATCCAATGGTATTTGCTTTAGCGGTAGCAATGGGTTGTGATCTCTTTGATTCTGCAGCTTATGCTTTATATGCAAAGGATGATCGATATATGACTGTTTATGGAACAAAAAAGCTCTCTGAACTACAATATTTTCCATGTAGTTGTCCAAATTGCTCTAAAATGGAGCCAGAAGAGGTTAGAGAGTTGCCGAAGAAAGA
>JANXDV010000011.1:0-863 GCA_025058955.1 Archaeoglobaceae archaeon
TTATGTAGATCGAGTCGATCCCAGCGTTTTTTAATGTAACCAACCCCTCTTTTCCAACAGGAGTTATTTCTATTCCTATTGGCAGATCGCTTACCGCTCTTATAGCTCTTGCAGTTTCTGCATAGAATTTCACAAGATCTTGTTCCTCGAGCGTTCCAGAGTTTATATTTATGTCTGTAAGCTCCACAATTCCTTCTGATCCATCAAAATCAACGAATTTTCTTATTTCAGCATCATTCTCGATTTCTCTTATCGCATTGGCAATATCTTCAGGCCTATGAGTCACTTTTTCCCTTCCTATGTCTATGATGCAGAATTTACAACCCATGTGATTAGCTTTAAAGATGCATTGATTTGTCAGAGCAAGAGCTAAACTCGATTTACCGTGAAGTCTAACGAGTTCTCCAGCTTTTGTAGCATGCCACTTTGGCTCAAAAACCGTTGCTCTACAAATCTTTTCTCCATTTTTAATTATCCATCCCTTTCTATCAATCCTTTTGAACTCAAACGGAGATCTTTCGAGAAAAGGTTGTAGAACGCCAACGTTTGCAACAAATTCATCTTCTCTGCCTGGATTAACGATAAAGTTCCTCCCACTCCCCGCAACCCCTGCTCTCGACTTCCCCTTCGTGGGATAATTTTTTATAGCTACCCCTTCCTCATTTGTTCGAATTCCAAAGCATAGCAGTTCTGTTTTTAATTCTGCAATCTTTTTCATTCCAATGTCAACTTAGATTCGGATTTTAAAAAGTTTCTAAAATTTTTATAGCTTTTGAATTGCCTCAACATTTCTAAAGCATTATCGAACGAAGATAAACCTTCTGGAAATCCTTTTCTATCGAGAGCTCGATGTATTCCACTCT
>JANXDV010000011.1:1442-2664 GCA_025058955.1 Archaeoglobaceae archaeon
CGAGCAGGCCAAGAGCTTATTTTTGTTTCCAAGAATGATCTCCGTGTTCGTGCCAATGTCTATGATCATGGAGAGTTCTTCTGAATTGTAGATCTTCGTCAGTAAAAGATTTGCGGTCGCATCTGATCCAATGAAACCCGCTATTAATGGAAGAGAAGTCACAAAGCCTTCAGGATTCATTTTCAATCCGATCTCTTTCGCTGGATAGCTTATGCTCTCACTCACCGCAGGGGTGAAAGGTGAAACGCCGATGAACCTTGGAGTTATTCCAAAGAATAGATGGTGCATTACAGAATTTCCAACGACCACCGCTTCATATATATTCTCAGCCGAAACTTTTGCAATGCTACAAACCTCATCCACTAATTCGCTAAGAGCATCAACAACTGCTCTTTGCAATCTGATCAAATTTTCCTCCTTTTTAGCATAGCTTATTCTCGAAACTATGTCTTCGCCAAATGAAACCTGCGGATTCTCTGTGTGTGCCTTAGCAAGAGTTTTTCCACTCTTCAGATCGACAAGATGACAGACAAGCTTTGAGGAGCCAATGTCAATTGCTAAGCCAAAAAATTGATCGCTTTGCTTGCTCTCGATCGAAATTAGCTTGTTCTTCCATAAAACAACATTTACTTCCCACCCATTGTCTCTCAGTAGTTCCGGAAGCTTTCTGAGAATACTCAAAGGAATTTCGAATTCTCCAATTTTTGCTTTGATCCTTTCAACGTCGCTCCTTATATCTACTAAGCTTGGAGGATCAAGTAAAAGCAAAATCTTTCTAACCGCTGTCTCAAGCTCGATTTCAGGGTCGATAGTAGACTCTTCAACCTTCCTCTTCTCGAGTCTGCTTTCTTTTGGAATAAATATTATTGAATCAGATAAAACCTCTGATTGACAAGCAAGTCTATAGTTCTGCTGAAGCTCTTCAGATTTTAGAATTTTTCTTTCTTGTTCACTTAAATCACTCAGTTTTCCCTTTATTAAAACTACTTTGCATTTTCCACAAACTCCTCTACCACCGCAGTCAGATCTTATGCCGATGTTTGAGTTTCTCGCTATTTCAAGCAAATTTTTTTCTTCACTCTCAACAGTTCTACCAATTGGCTCAAATGTAACCTTCATAGCGGTAAGAAATCCCTAGTTCTTGCAAAGTTTTTATATGCTACATTCAACGTATAAACCGCAGGAAATACGAGCTTAGAGTCTTCAATTGGCCCATAAAGAG
>JANXDV010000011.1:2962-20377 GCA_025058955.1 Archaeoglobaceae archaeon
CGTGTATGTAAGAACTATTGCTGATTCAACGCCAGTTTCTTTCAAAGCTATTAGCTCCTTTTCCTTGAGCTCAGGTGAGATGGAGTTATAAATAACCCTCTTCTCAAGTCCAATTTCCTTCACGAACCTAAGTGCAGAGATCTTTATGTCTGGCATCGCAGAATCGATTAGAAAAGGCTTCTCTGTAACACTTGAAACGAATTCGATGTATTTTTTAAGAGCTTCTTCGCTCATTCCCACAACGTCAACGATTCCAGGTATTTCGGTTTTATCGCTTAGTTCTTCTTGTTCTTTTATCAATTTTTCCGCAAGTTCTCTCTTAAACAGTCCCTTTTTTTCATCCTCCACAATCTTATGCCCCTTGTAAAATATGCTCCCTATTAGCAGTGTTTTTGTTTCTCCAGGATTGCCTCCAACCTTTATCCCTCCTATCTCAAAAGTTTTTGGCTGTGCGTATTTCAACATCTTCTCACCCCTGAAATTGATCTAACTCCGAATAAAACCACTATGGTTGCGAAGAAGTGTAGAAAGGCAGAAAGATAAAGAGCAGAAAGGTAAGAAGTCGTTAGATCCCTTAGGAAAGAGCCCAAGTATGGTCCTATTATTGAAGATGTCATCACGGACATGTTAAGCAGTGCGGTAATTCTACCCGTGAACTTTTTGCCGAAAAAGGTTGGCACCGCGGTAAAGTGCACAGTCGGCTCCCCACCAAGGCAGAAGTAAACCAAAATGCCGAAGATTAGAATTAGAAAAGGATCGAAATAAGTAAGGGCAAAAATAAAAATAAATATTCCCGCAATTGAATAAAGCAAAGGCAAAACTTTAAAGGGTCCTCCAATTCTGTCATTAAGCGCTCCCCAGAAGAAAGAGCCAATAGCACTGCCAATTGCGGTTATACTCATAAAAAGGGGGACGAATTGATTTTTAATGTATTCTGAAGACATCGAAGAGGAAAGACCTTCGAAAACTATTGTTGCGATGTTCATCAGTATTAGAAACCATGCGGTTGCGGTGGAGAACATCACAACAAAGAGAATCCAAAATCTCGCATCACTCAAAGCTTCACGAAGCGAAGAATCTGAATGAGTTTTTTTCACTTCAGGAACTTTCCATAGCAATACTCCGATTGAGTAAAATGTTGCAAAAATCAAAAATCCGAGTGCAATGAAGGTTGTTTGGAGATCGTAGTTTATGATAAGATATGCAATGAGGGGGGACATCAAAAGCGGAGAGATGTTTTGACCAAAGATTGCAATACCAAAAGCTTTTCCTGTGTTTTCCGAAAACCACCTTGCGATCACAACAGGATAAGTGCCAACGAAAAATCCCGCACCAAAGCCAACCACAAGGCTACCAAAATACCAAAATAGCCTCGCATCTTCCCAAAGAGCATAGTTGAAAGTTAAAGAAATTATGAACATTCCAAGCAGATAGAAAATACCCGAAATCGCTACTGTAGGCTTTGGTCCAAATTTGTCAGCTAAGAATCCTGCAAAAAGCTGAAATACCAGCATTCCCAAGCCAATAAGAGAGGCTGAAAGAACAACAGGAGACAATTCATTTAGCGAATATCTTTGAAGTATATGCGGATAAAACTGACTCCAAACCAAGGAAACCATTGCGAAAACAAGAAGAAGGGCTAAAGTTACTGGGTAGAGGTTTTTATGCTTCTCTCCAAGACCAAAATTCATCTATCCACCTTCAAATTTCAAATTGATAATAAAATATAAAATATTTAATATTTTCCATACTTCTTAACCGCACTCAGCATCGCCTTCACATTCTCAGGCTTTGCATCTCTCGACAAGCCACCATCAACTCCCGGCCAGATCATCATTCCTCCTTCCTTGCAATCCTCGAGTAGCTTTTTCATGAACTCCTCTACCTTTTGCGGTGTTCCACCAATCAGCAATGAATTTGTTGGACCGCTCACAAGGATAACATGGTTGCCAAGAACTTCTCTTACCTTTCTCGGGTCCGTTTTTTCAAAAACACCAACTACTTTCCCTTTTGGAGCTTCAAGGAGAGTTTCTAAATGGGCATCATGTCTTCCTTCAAAGAGCACAAATGGTGTGAGCCCCATGTTGACGACTTCTTTAAAAATCTCATTTAGCGCGGGCCAGTAGAACTCGTTGTATAGCTTCGGATTAAGATACTCGTTCAAGTGCAGAGGGAAGAAACATTCAACTATTTCTGTTCCGAATACAGGCTTTCTTATCTCCTTTGGTGGAGCGGAACATGAAGCTGCTCTTAATATTAAAGGCTTAACCGCTTCAACCGCCTGCTTAACCTTATCACCAATCCTATAGAGATCCATAACAACATTCTTTATATCTCTTAAGAAATCGCCAATTAAGTCGAGCGGAGCGTAGCCCCATGCCATTGGAACAGTTGGATATCCTATTTTTGCAAGCTCCATAGAAACATCCGCCATAAAAGCACCAAATTTGGCAAGTTCTGCTCCATATTTGGCAAGCGCAGCATTGTATTCTGCTGAACCAGGATTGCAGAGTTTTTTGTTTATCCTTGGCATCGCAACTTTATTGATGAACTCTAATGGATTTTCGATTAACTGGTCGTATTCGTTAGCTTTCATTATTTCCTTTCCTATGAATTGTGGGTGAGCGTTTTTATCAAGCTCATAACCAGGCCATCTCGAGTAAACGTCTCCAAGTGCAAGGTGTGTGCTTCCAAGGATAAATCTCGCTGCAGAAGACATTTCAGGCTGTTCGAGGAGTGCTATTGTGTAGATCATACCTTCAAGACCCGCTATTACAGTGAAGGTGTCAAAGTCGAAGTCTCTTGCAACCTTAAGCCAAGCATCCTTGCATTTAGCATAATCGAATAGAACTTCATGTGTTGTATAGCCAGCATAGCTTCCATGCCAAACCGCAGTGGCACCCATTACTGGAACTCTATCTGGTTCCTTTCCCTTAATAACATCTTCTATCCTGCGCAATTTTTCCATCCTAATATCCTCAGCCTTCATTCAGCTCACCCCAACTAATGCCTTGATCTTCTTCACTCCAATCGCAGCGTCATCAGCCCAGTCGTCAGCGCCAGTGTATTGCTTCACTTCTTCGCTTGTCCTTCCGCCCCCGACGATTATCTTAACTTTATTTCTCAGCCCCGCTTCCTTGATCTCATCTATCGTCTTCTTCATACTCTCTATCGCCTCTGTAAGCAAACCGCTTAGCCCAACAACTTGTGGTTTGTGCTGTTTTATGGCTTCAACAAAGGTTTTTGGTGGTTGATCCACACCTAAATCGACAACTTCAAATCCCTCAGCTTCAAGCAACGCTATTACTATGTTCTTACCTATATCGTGCACATCCCCTTCGACACTGCCAATCACAACTTTACCCTTGCTTTCCGCTTTTTTCTCTCCAAGAAGGGGCTTCAGAATTTCCATAACTTGCTTTAGAATTTCACCAGCCATTATCAAGTCTGAAACAAAGTATCTTCCCTCTTCAAAGCGCTTACCAATTATATTTGTTGCTTTTCTAATGTCTTCAAGAATGGCAAATGGATTTTCTTTGCTTTCTATCCTCCTCTTCGTTAGTTCGATCACTTTGGATTCCTCCAAATCCGCAAGTTTCTCGACAAACTCCTCTCTGAGATTCATAAGCTCACCATAATTTATTCTTCAAGCAAGAAAATAAAGCTTTTTACGAATCTGTTCATAACAATTGTATTTTATTTCTAATAAAATTATCTGGACATGCAAAGAAAAAAATAAAAAATTTATTTTGCTCTTGGTGGTTCTGGGATCAAGAAGGCGAAGATCCCTTGGATTGCAAAGAGAAGTGCTGAAACCGCAAAAGCTGTTGTGAAGCCATAACTAATTGCAATCGGAGCTATTATGAAGGGTGTGCTAACGAAAGCTCCGAGGCAGAGGAAGGTATTTATTACTCCTGCAGATCCACCAACCCATTCAGGTTTCATTCTTGAATCAACCGCGGGCAGATAAGCAGGCAATGCCATCCAATGCGGAATTACTCCGCCTGCAAGGAAACCTGCAAGCGTTATTGTGACCCAAAGAACTAATATGTCCCCGATTACCCAGCCCAAGTAAACAAGAATTGAGAAGCTGAGCGATAGAAGGATTATGTATAGTCTTACACCACCAGTTTTTGCGCTTAAAGCTGGAAATACGAGAGAGCCAATCCAACCTGCCCATGTGATCATTGCAACTATTGCTCCTGCGAGTGCAATGTCTATACCCTTCTCTATCGATGCAGCAGTTGTGAATAGAGCCTGAAACGGAACCATGCCTGCCATTGCTATGAAAGTTCCAAGTGCTGTGCCCCAAATCGCTTTGTTGCTCAAAGATTTCTTCGCACCTTCAATCACGTTCGTTTTTGGAATTACAACACCAGGTGGTGCATCCCTAACGATTAGAGCGAAAAGAATTAGTGCAATAAGAATTAAAGCGCCACCATAAACGTTTATATCGCTCCAACTCTTGAAATAAGGAGCCAAAGTCAGACCAAGAGACAACCAGATCATCAAAGCGGTCATGTATATTCCCGTTGCAAGTCCAACTTGTTGCGGTGGGAACCAGGCATTTATGATCTTAGGAAGGTTCACGAGAACAATTCCAAGCCCTATGCCTACGAGGATCTGGGCTAAAACGAGTGAAGTGAAGTCGAGAGTATAGACCTTTAAAAATGTTCCAAGCATGGTTATCAATGCTCCAACTGTAGCTGTGATCCTTATGCCGATCTTATCCGCTATTATACCTGCGGGAAAAGCCAAAATTCCTGCTATAAGCCATGGAAGAGTGAAGGCAAACGAATACAGGGTTTGATCGATCTTATAGAGCTCAAACAAGATCGGAGCAATTGTTCCCATCGCATACCATGCGAAAACAAGGGAACCGAACAAAAGCCATGAAACTCCGAGGATTGTCCACTTACCCATAGCTACCCACCCCTCTCAGACTACATTTGAGATATCGAAAAATAAAAAATCTGTTATGAAACTGTTATGAAGAGTTCAATTCAAAACTCTTATGAATATTCTCTCCCCACTCAACTCAAAGTCAGCTTTAACACCAAGCTGTTCGTAAACGCTTTTTATGATCGATTTCGTAATGATCACGTTCTCAGGAGCGGTTCGAAATATGAATTCGTTCTCCTTTACTTTTCTGAACTCTCCACCTCCACCAAATTCGATGGTTTTAAGCACCTCTTCCGCCTTTTCAACGCTTCTTGTGTTTTCGTTCCATTTGTGCCAGATGTAGAAGAGGTTGGAGAATCCACGAATTCCTCTTAAAAATTCCTCATCCCTCTCGATCTCCTCTGCAGTATATTTATCCTGAATTTTCTTCAACAAAACTCTGTAAAGTTCTTTGTCCATTATCACATACTGTTTCATCTCAACGTTGTATATGTGATACGCTATCCTTTCGTAGTCCTTTGGAAGCTTCTCAATGCTATATCCCGCCATTTTGAAGGCTTTGAAGAGTCTCCAGTAGAACTCCAGTGCATTTCGAAAGATCTGACTATAGCTTTTAAAACCCTCTCTAAGAAGATCTTCAAGCAGTCTCAAATCATTTTCAGTAAGAGAGATTGTGATTCTATGAAAAAGCTTCATAATCAATGTTTTTTCAAAAATTTAAATTTTTGCCTTGTTTCTTGGTTGCAAGTGTAAAAGTTTGATGCAATTGTAAACTCTTTCAGCAACAAAATCGACGATCTCTTCGAGCTCTGGAGACATTTTATCCGAGATTGTAAAGGGATCCTTGACGCAAATGCCTATGACGAAAAAATTTTTTGGAGCTAAATTAAGGGCTTTCATTAACTCCAAGGACTCTGGAAGCCCAGAATAATGCGGAGATCTTGGAAAAAGTATTTTCAAATCCTCCAGATTTTCGATTAAAACAACTTCTCCAACTTCTCCAACGATGCTATCAACCACAAAAACGATTTCTTGCCCCGCAATGTAATCCACGAGATTGTAGCCACTTTTTTCGAGAATTTCAACTTCAAATCCCTCTTCTTCAAACCTATTTTTCAGCTTTTCACCAACGATTAAGCCGATTCTATCATCTGAGTAAATCGGATTGCCTAAAAATAAAATAAGAGGCATATAATAAAAAGTTATCGAATAATCTTTAAAAGCTCTCCAGAGGTGTTGTAAATGTAGATCGGCACAGGCAAAGAGCCTGGCAAAGTGTGTGTTCCGCAGGCGTTGCAGGGATCGTAAGCTCTAAAAGCCATTTCTACCATGTTCAGTAGCCCCTCATTCACCACTCCACCCTTTATCAGACTTCTTGCCGCTTTATCAACAGACATTGAGATCCTGCCAACGTTGTGCTGTGTTGCAACGAGAAGATTTGCCCTCTTGACAACTCCTCTTTCGTCGGTTTCATAGTGATGGATCAAAGTGCCACGAGGAGCTTCAACCACTCCAATTCCAACGCTGGGCTTTGCGGTCGGGATATTCCTTACGTTCTGATCCAAGATCTCTGGATCGTTTGCAAGTTCTCTTATTCGCTCCGCTGCATATAGCATCTCTATAACTCTTGCCCAGTGCATTGCAAGCGTTTGATGCGCTGGCTTTCCAAGCTTATCAAACATCTCTTCATAAGCTTCCTGAGCCAAAGGTGTTGCCATGCCATCCGCTGAGTTAAGCCTTGCAAGTGGAGCAACTGAATATATTCCGCTTTGCTCCCCGTCAACAAGCCCTTTCCAGCCGATCTTCTTCAAGTATGGGAATGTCATGTAGCTCCAAGGCTCCACATGCTCCGCGATGTAGTCCAAGTAGTTGTGCACATCGAACTTCGCAAACTCCTTGCCATTCGGATCCACAACTCTGAGCATGCCATCGTAGAAGTTCACCCTGTTCTTACTGTCAACGAGACCCATGTAGTAAGTTCGATGCGTATAAGCTTCGCTCGTAATCAAGTCCAAGTATTTCTTGTTACTCAGCACTATGTCCTTGAATACCTTAAGCGTGAACTGGGCAAATTCAACCGCCTGATCTCCGAGGATCCTGAGCTCTTTAACTATCTCTTCATTCAAGGGCTTAGAAATTCCTCCCGGAACTCCAAGGACTGGATGAATGGTCTTACCGCCAATTCTCTCCATCATCTGCCTAATGCTCTTCCTCATCCCTATTACTTTAAGCCCAACCTCTTGCCCAACTTTTTTAATCACACCAATAACATTCCTTTCTTCCTTAGGAGCATCTGGACCCACGATAAAGTCTGGACCACCAAGGATGTAAACGTGCAAAGCATGATCTTCAAGCATGAATAAATTATAGAACAGCTCTCTGATCTTCTTCGCAGATCTCGGCGGATCCACTTTATATAGATCGTCTAAAGCCTTTACTGAAGCCATGTGATGCGCAGTCGGACACACTCCACAGATCCTCGAAGTTATTTGGGGCATGTCTTCCGCATGTCTGCCTTCTGCAAATTTCTCAAAACCTCTAAGTTCTGGAACTTGGAAAAAGGCTCTAACACAGTCCCCTTTATCATCGAGGATTATTGCAATCTTTCCATGCCCTTCTAAGCGTGTTATGGGGTCTATAATGATCTCCTTACTCATATCTCAAACACCTCCTTCATTAGCTTAGATCTCTTCAAACCCGCTCTATGGCTTAGCTTTGCAGATGGCAGAGAATATCTGTAAATCGTGCCAATCCAGTCTGGAATGCTTTCGAAGGCTTTCTTAATCTCTTTTTCTTCCATTGGAGAGTAATCGAGAATACTTCCGAAATAAGAAATCGCCTTGCCCCCATAATCCACAACACCGTCAAGTATACCAAAACAGCCTGTGCAAGGCATGTTTGCTTTAATGCACAAAGCGGTGCATCCACCTCTTGTCACTGGACCCATGCAAAGGAATCCTTGAGCGAGCAAGCATTTATTTGGCTCAGGAATAGCTTTTTCAACTCTTTTGAACTCCTTAACAAGCAGTTTTTCTGGCTTTGTTTCATTGAGTAAGCATTCATCACAAAGCGATCTCTGTAAAGCTCCAATTACCGTCCCTTTTGGTGGGAGATTACCAGTTAACAAAGCTTGCAAAGCATTCCAGAAAACATCTGGAGTTGGCGGACAGCCGGGAATGTAGTAGTCAACATCGATTACTTTGTCAATTGGAAGCAAAGTTGGTAAAGGCTCGGGAAGTTCAAGTTCCGCCTTAATTTTTGCTTCTGGAATGTTCACAATCGTCTTCTTTGTCGGCAAAATCTCCTTAGGATTCTCAATCGTCGGGATTTCTAAGTATTTTCTTTCAACAATCTCATCCAAGTTGTAAAGATTTGCAAGCCCCGGAACTCCGCCCCAGGCTGAGCAAGCTCCATAAGCGATGACAATATTCGACTTTTTCCTAAGCAATTTAACCATTTCTTCATGCTCCTTCATCCTTATTCCACCGTTGATAAGCGAGACCGCTATAGAGCCATCTGGGAGCTTTTCGACATCTTCTCTCTTGAAGTCCATCGCTACTGGGCAGAAAACGATGTCAAAAGTCTCAAATACCTTCAAAAGCCTCTCTGCCAAATCAACGAAGGATTCTTCACAGCCTCCACAGGAAGCGCACCAATACCATGCAACCTTTGGCTTTTCACTCATTCTCTCACCTCCATATTCGGCTTCAGAGGTCCAAGCTTTTTCAGCTGAGCCACCATTTCGTTCACAACTTGCACCCATCTACTGGCTTCCGCAGCAGAGATCCATTCAAGTCTAAAGCGTTCTTGCTCAATTCCCATTGCCCCAAGTAGTTTTCTGAAAAGCTCAAATCGCCTATAGGCTTTGTAGTTTCCTTCAATGTAGTGACAATCCGCTGGAGGGTGACAACCAGCGACTATAACTCCATCCGCTCCGTCAGCAAAGGCTTGAAGAACGAGCTGCGGATCTACTCTGCCAGAGCACATGACTCGGATTATGCGAACATTTGGTGGATAGCTCATTCTACTCGTTCCAGCTAAATCAGTCGCAGCGTATGTGCACCAGTTGCATGCATAAACCACGATCTTTGGCTCAAATTCGCTCTTTTGCTCAGCCATGCACTTCACCTCCAAAAACCGCTCTTGTCTGAGCTAAGAGCTGAAGATCCTTGAAGCCAAGATGTTGCATTGCCCCACTTGGACATGCTGCGCTACAAGTTCCACAGCCCATGCAAAGTGCTTTTTCAACATGGGCAATTCTATCTCCATTGACGGTTTTGATCGAGATCGCTGAATACGGACACACTCCAACGCAGATCGCGCAACCACTGCACTTCTCTTCATTTACTTGAGCTATCATTGGCTCTATCGTTATTTTTCCTTTCGAAAGTAAAGCCATTGCCTTCGCAGCAGCAGCTGAGCCCATTCTTATGCTTTCAAGAATGTTCTTTGGCCCAGTAATGCATCCTGCAAGGAATATTCCCTTCGTTGGCGCTTCTACTGGAGCAAGCTTCAGATGAGCTTCTCTAACAAACCCTTCGCCACCACAGCTTACTCTTGTAACCGCAATTAGCTCCTCGATATCTCTTGGCGGTAGCATGCCTATTGAAAGCACGATAGCATCAACGGGAATTCTGATATTCTCCTGAATTGTGTATTCGAATACCTCGATGAATAAGCCTTCTGGAGTGATCAAAACCTTAGGTATTTTTTCTTCAAATTTTATGAAGTTCACGAGCTTTTTTCCAGCCTCTTCGTAAAGTGTTTCATCGCTTCCATAGGTCATTATGTCCTTGTAGAGAATGTAAACGTTCGTATTTGGATAACGTTCCTTTATCTTTATTGCACTGTTAATTGCAGTTGTGCAGCACATTCTCGAGCAGTATTCCTTTGCTCCGGGAGTTGTATTTCTTGAACCAACACATTGAATGAAAGCTATGTTCTTCGGAATCTTTCCTCCAATTATCAGTTCTCCCTTTGTTGGGCTATCTGGATCAAGCAATCTTTCAAGCTGGAAGAGCGTGAGGATGTTTGGATGCAAACCATAGCCGTATTCGCCCTTGAATGGTCTATATGGATCATATCCAGTTGCCACAATTAAAGTGCCAACCTTCAGCTCGAGGATCTTCGCTTCCTCTTTCAGATTTATAGCTCTGAATCTGCAAACCTTCTCGCATTCTCCACATTTAACGCAAACCCTGTAATCGATCGCATAATATGGTGGATAGGCGTTGGCGAATGGTAGAAAGATCGCCTTTCTTCTGCTCAATCCGAAGTTATATTCGTTCGCAACCTCTACTGGGCAAACTTCTTCACATTCTCCACAAAGTGTGCACCTTTCATTCACAAACCTTGGATTTATTCTGATCTTAGCGTTGTAATTTCCAACAAAGCCTCCAAGCTGAATTAGCTCCGCATTCGTTAATACTTGAATTCGGGGGCATTCCTTGATCTTATCGATCATCTTGCTCACCACTTCCGCACCCTTTGTTTGTGGATCTATGTAGCCTATTAGCGCAGCTTTACCTCCAATAGTTGGACTTTTCTCAACAAGATAAACATGGAAACCATAGTTTGCAAGTTCAAGCGCAGCTCTAATTCCCGCAATTCCACCGCCAAGAACCAAAGCACTCGTTTCTGCACCAACTTCAAGTTCTTCTAAAGGCTCTAAATACCTTGCCTTAGCCACAGCCATCCTCACTATTTCCTTTGCCTTCTCCGTAGCTTTTTCTTTGTCGTGATGAACCCAAGAGCAGTGCTCTCTGATGTTTGCCATTTCCAGCAGATACTTATTCAATCCCGCCTCTTTTATTGCGGTTCTGAATGTAACTTCATGAAGCGAAGGAGAGCATGCAGCTACTACAATTCTGTTCAGGTTGTTAGCCTTTATGTCCTCCTTTATCAAATCCTGTCCGGGTTCGGAGCACATGAAAACGTATTCCTTGGCAACAACAACGTTTGGAAGATTTTTTGCAAACTCAACCACTTTTTTCACATCCACAGTTCCCGCAATGTTAAAACCACAATGACAGACGTAAACACCAATTCTTGGTTCGCTCATTTAACCACCTCCGTTGGACAAGAAAATCTCTTTGCTATCAGTGCAGCTCTTGCAGCTGCAGCACTTGCTTCAGTGACTGAATCTGGAATGTCCTTAGCTCCCGCCACTGCTCCAACTACGAAGATCCCTTCAGCAGAAGTGGAGACTGGATCGAGATACGGATCCTTCATCTTTATGAATCCATCCTCCGTCAGCTCTACTGGCACTGGAAGCTTCGAGTTTGGTGTAATTGCGACTGAGAGAACAACCATGTCGTATTCATCCATCTTCAAGTAGCTTTCTGCGGTGTCCTCGTATATGATCTTCAAGTTCTTAGTTTCTGGAATTTCATCGATCCTAACAACTTTTCCACGAATGTAGTTTATTCCAAACTCCTTCTTCGCTCTTTCGAGGAATTCATTAAATCCTTTACCAAAGGCTCTTATATCCATGTAGTAGATCGTGCACTGCACATCTGACAAATGCTCCTTTGCCAATATTGCTTGCTTTGTTGCAGCCATGCAACAGTAAGCAGAACAGTAGTGGTTGAATCTTATGTCTCTGGAACCAACACATTGGATCCATGCGATCTTCTTCGGATGCTTTCCGTCTGATTTTCTCACAATTTCACCATTTGTTGGTCCAGTTGCTGAGACGAGTCTTTCAAATTCGAGATTTGTGTAGACATTCTGATGCTTTCCATAGCCAAGTTCGGGCATATTTCTTGGATCGTATAACTCCATTCCAGTGGCAATGATCAATGAAGCGACGTTTAATTCAATGATTTCAGGCTTCTGTTCGTAGTCGATGGCTTTTGTTGGACAAACTCTTTGGCAAACACCACAAAGTGGTCCTTTTGCTTTCTCTTTAGCCTTTGGTGGCGGATTTAATCTCATGCAGTGCTCTGCATCGATAATCGCTCTCTTTGGCACCGCTTGAGGGAACATTATGTAAATGGCTCTGCGATTTGACAGTCCCATGTTGTATTCATTCGGAACATCCTTCACCGGGCATTTCTCCGTGCACACCGCACATCCATTGCATTTGCTCCAGTCAACATAAGTGGGTTTTTTAAGGATCTTCACCTTGAAATTTCCAGCTCTACCACTCACATCCTGAACTTCAGAGTTCATTATAAGCTTTATATTTGGATATCTCAACAATGCTGCCATTTTTGGTGCTAAAATGCATAAAGCACAATCAAGTGTAGGAAAAGTCTTGTCGAGATATGCCATTTTTCCTCCTACACTTGGAGCTTTGTCAACTAAATAAACCTCAATCCCTTGCTCAGCTAAATCCAACGCTGCTTGTATTCCCGCAACTCCTCCACCGATGATCAAAACGGAACTCATCTCATTCACCCCTGAAATAGCCTGCCCTAGCGCCTATATAGTAAGCAATCACCTTGTATAACCAATGCGTGTGCTTTCCAAATGCGAATTCAAGCAGTAGGAATGGTATCAGAAAACTAAGAAGCAATGCAAAGGCAATGTAGGCATAGAGGATCATGGAAAGATCGTAGAATATGAAGAGCAGTAGCGCCATAACCGCTATTGGGAAAAGCGTTAGCAAAGACATCCAATCTACTGAGTGTGTGAATCTCTTGTAATACCAATGCGTCTTTTCAGAGGATCCCAACCTCTTAATAAGCGGAGATCCAACGCCGATGAGTAGTGTTAGAGATGCTGAATAAATGAGCGCTCTTGAAATAACCTCGTAATCGAAGAATTTTGGATAGATCAAATAGAGTGCTCCAAGGAGAATGAATAACCCAATTCCAATCAAGATCAAAGCGTGCTCAAGTATTCTTTCTCTTTTGTGCGGAACGCCCATTGCTTCGGTTTCAAGTTTCATGAAAAAGCTCGCTATCACTCTCAAAGATTTTATAAAACCTATTTTTGCCTTTTTGTCTTTGCTCATGAATTTGTAAGCTCTATAGCCATTTGAAGCTAAGAATACGAGGCTTACAAAGAAGGCAACTGCTACCGGAATTAAAAGTTCCGAAAAGACTACAAGCTTTCCTGTCGACGCATAACTGAGGATTTTTTGCCAGTAGTATCCAAAGAAGATCAGCAGTGAAAGAGCTAAGAGAGCGGAGTATACGAATAATTTTGCCATAAGGGATGAGTTGTTCCACCACTTCGCTATTCCTGTCCAGTCATACTTAATGCTCTGATACCTCCTTATCGCTGCAAGGATCTCTGAAGGGCTTGCTCCTCTGGGACAGCTGTCTGTGCAGTCGCCATGTAAATTGCATGACCATGGAGAAATGTCACCTAAGATTTTTTCTTCTACTCCAAGCTGTGTATATCTGATCGCCCTTCTAAAACTGACATCAAGCGCTTCTGATAGTGGACAAACCGCAGTGCATGAGCCACATTGATAACATTCGAGCAGACTTTTTCCACCGAGAGTGATAACTGTTCTGTTCACATCTGGGTTTACAGATATAAATTCGCTTCCACCATTCATCCAAACCACGCTCCAGTTACGACATCGGAAGAAATTTAACGAAAAACAAGGAGATTGGTATATATATTTTACGTTTAATCGATATACTTAAACTTTTCTAATTATCAATGAATAAAAATTATTTTAAATTATTGTGATTGTTATGCCACAGCAATTAGCTCGAAAAACTATAAAACTCTATTCAAACTTATTGCATGAAATATGAAGAATATGTTGATAAAGGCTATGAACCAAATCGTTTGAGAGACGTTATAGTCTCCTTCAGAGTAAAACCCGCGGAAAATTTTAAAATCGAGGAGTGTGCTGGAGCTATAGCTGCTGAAAGTTCCACTGGAACTTGGACAACACTTGTGGACTGGTTTGACGGCAAAAGAGTGAAGGATTTGTCCGCAAAAGCTTATGAGTTTCGAAAAATGGGTGAGCAATGGAATGTTAAGATCGCTTATCCCGTGGAATTTTTCGAATCCGCAAACATACCCGCATTTCTTGCATCTGTCGCAGGAAACATCTTTGGAATGAGAAGAGTTGAAAAACTCAGAATTGAGGACATTTACTTGCCAAAAAAATTCCTTAGCAGTTTTAAAGGACCATTTAAAGGTTTGGAAGTCAAGAAGATCTTCAAAGTCAACAGACCAATTGTTGGAACCGTTCCAAAGCCAAAAGTAGGCTATTCTGCTGAAGAGGTTGAGAAGCTCGCTTACGAACTGCTTTCAAGTGGTCTTGATTACATAAAAGATGACGAGAATTTAGCAAGCCCGAATTTCTGCAAATTTGAGGAGAGGGGTAAAAGAATAATGAAGGTGATCGAGAAGGTTGAAAAAGACACTGGAGAAAAGAAGGCTTGGTTTGCAAATTTAACTGCAGATGTAAGGGAGATGGAAAAAAGGTTGAAATTTGTTGCAGATCTTGGAAATCCATACGTGATGGTCGATGTTGTCATTACGGGCTGGAGCTCTTTGACTTATATTCGAGATCTGGCTGAAGATTATGGCTTAGCGATCCATGGGCATAGAGCGATGCATGCTGCGTTTACAAGGCACGATCATGGAATTTCGATGTTCACATTGGCAAAGCTTTACCGCATCATCGGCATTGATCAGCTCCATATAGGCACTGCAGGCTATGGAAAGCTTGAAGGTAAGAAGATGGAAACTGTAGAGCTTGCAAAAGTTATGAAAGCTGAGAAATATATTCCAAGCGATGAAATTCATTTTGAACAAGATTTTTGGAATATAAAACCAGCAATGCCGACTTCTTCAGGAGGTTTGCATCCCGGTGTTTTGCCTGGGGTCATTGAAGCGCTTGGCAAAGATCTCGTTCTCCAAATCGGTGGTGGAGTGCTTGGACATCCAGAGGGGGTAAAAGCTGGAGCAATTGCGGTAAGACAGGCTTTGGATGCAATAATGCAAGGAGTTCCACTTCAAGAGTTTGCCAAGGATCATAAAGAGCTTGCAAGAGCGCTGGAGAAATGGGGCTTTAGTGCGCCGATCTGATTTTTATTTTTTACTGTAATTAAAAATTTTTATATGAAGATCGTGTAGTTTAAACAATAGGTTTTTTCTGAAAGAGGAGTTCTGAAGAGAAGAAAGCTTGGAAGTCTGTAGAGTATAGCTTTATTCAGCCACGTTTCCTCCTCAGTCCAAGAATTGTAGCATCTCACAACAATTTTCTCTCCTTGTAAGCCAAGTTGAAGAGCACAGCTCTCGTTTGCAACAACTATGTCCGCAGATACTTTTTCACAGCTCTCCATTAGATAGGGATACTTTCCAGTGTAGTGCTTAACATACCATATCGCTGGCCAAGCTTCTCCAGCGTTCATTAAGAAATAGACAGTCTTAGAGTCTTCAAGCTTCTCTGCGAATTCTCTGACTTCGTAGTTCGTTGGCAAATAAATTCCTGGCTCCGCATAGTTTATTGGATTTGCAAAGTTAACTGCAATGCATCCGTAGAGCAAAAAGATGGCTGTGAAAATGAAACTCTTCTTCCCCATCGCTTTTGAAGCTAAGAGAATCATTGGAAACTCCACATGAATTACAAGCCATGGAAGCTTTTCCTGTATGTAGCTGAAGAATGCGAGATTGGCGATGAAAAGGAAGATGAAAAGCTTCGTGAACTCATCTTCCCTCTTCCTAAGGAATTTGTAAATCGTGAAAAGGGCTAAGAGCATCGTAGGAGCGTTGTAGAGAAGGAGCAATAGGAGGTGGTAGTAGAGAGGTCCTGCTATTCTTCCCCTCACATGTTGCCCATACCAATAGCTCACCGCCTTTATCATTGGAAAGTTTTCAAAATTGAACACATCAAATTTCCAAAAAGTTGAAAAGAACGTGAGATAGATTGCAAAGAATACAAGAGAGCCAAGAAGAATGTCTACAATCCTTAGCTTTTTGATCAAAAATAGAGAGTATATTGTCATGAAAAACGCAAAAACATAGAATGTCTCTTTTACGGAGGCAAATAATGCCATGCAGATTGCAAATATCGTGAAATAAACTGTTGCTTTATCTAATTTTAGCTCATTCCATCTCTTTTCAAGCTCCATGTATCTAAGGTAGAATTATAGCCCGACAGAGGTAAAAAGAAGGACATAGATATCTTCTCTGTAAAATCTGGATTAATTTACGATCAAAGGAGAAATTGCCACAAGAAAAGCTGCTAAATAAACCTTCTTTCCAAGGTAATTTCGATAAAGGAATACGGAGGCTACAAGAAGAATTCCCAAGATTGCAGGAACCAATCTTAAGGGTAAATTCGTTTTCTCCAAGGACATTTACGACTGGAGCGACTGTGTAGTAGTGCAGAGGTCCATGAAAGGCGGGATTGTATTGGTAGCTAAGAGGGACTGTTTGCATGATGGCTGCGTGAGCACTTTCATCGAAGAAAAGCGGGGCTTTGGAGAGATCGTATAGTCTGAGTATTGAAGCTATGAGTAAAATTAGGAGAGAGATCAGGATTTCATTCCTGCGAGGATTTTGCATGTTTTCGAGATTAAAAAAGGATTAAAAAATTTATTGCAATGCTCCGTTTCTAGCTAAGGTTTCTATTATGTTCACTGAATTGGGTCTTTGTAAACTTTATATACTCTATGCATCCGTCTCTAATCGGGTGAGGGAATGGGTAAAAAGGTTGGAAAAGATAAAAAAGAAGACTTTCCCGTTTTGTTTAGAAGGGTTTACAAGAGAAAAATCCCATACGCAATGGGATTGGCTACTTTTTGCTACTTTGGAGCGATTTTCGTTGTGTTCTTTGGGTGTTTAATCTTTCCCAGCATACTTCTGGGGAAGTTTTACTTTGTTTCAAATGCAGACATAGTTACTTGGATCGACCACGTTGCTTTCACCCCCGTAGGAATTCTGCTAAAAGCATTTATCGCTCTTACAATAGTGATTTTACCATTCAAGCTTTATAGAGGAGGTTATGTTTTTAGCACAATATTGCTGGCTTACGTAGGCATAATTGCTTGGCATTATCTTGCAGTAGCAGTAGGATTGGAGAAATTTGCTGTAGCTGTTGAGAACTTCAATCCATTTTTAGCTCCCTTCGGCATACTCGATGGCCTCCTTGTTTTCATTCCTGCCTACATAATAGCAGTTCTCGTGTTTTTAACCTATGAAGCAATGGAAGGAGAGCTGAAAGAAGGTGAGAAAGTAAAAATTCCAATGGACTTCACCTTGAAAATCACAATTTTACCAGCTTTTCTCGCTTTAGCTTTGGGCTTTGCACAGCTCACGATTTCTTAAAATTTTTATTCTAAACTATCTCCAAACTGAAGTCAAGCGCTTTTGAAGAATGTGTTATATAACCACTTGAAATTACATCGACTCCAGCTTTTGCGTAATCAATCACATTTTCAGGTGTGATCCTTCCTGAGACCTCTACCAAGACCTTTATCCTCTCCCTTCTCAACATTTCCATTGTATTCTTTACCTCTTCAATGCTAAAGTTGTCTAACATTATCACATCAACTCCTTCCCGCGCTGCTATGAGTGCCTCTTCGGGATTTC
>JANXDV010000120.1 GCA_025058955.1 Archaeoglobaceae archaeon
GATTTACGAAAAAGAGAAACAAAGAAGAGGAAAAAGCCAACCTCCAAGACCGATAGTCTTTATTCCTCCATTTTTTGCTGAAGAAGTTGAAGGAAGGGGAGAAATAGATCTTGAAGTTGCTATTTTCGGTAACTTCTATCGATTCCTTCCTCATGTGATCTATGGGCTCAGATTTCTTGGTAAGCTTGGGCTGAATTCGAACAGCAAGTATGAAGTTTTGAGCATAAGAGATGCATTGAGCGGAAAGGAGATCTACGATGGTGAAAGGGTTGAAGTTGAATGGATTAAGACAATAGATCTCGGCGAAGTCGAGGCTAAGAATTTGAAGGAGTTTGGAGTTAGGTATATCACACCCATCGAGGCTTCAAAACCAATAAAGCTTGAAGACTTGCTTAAGATGATAAGAAGGAGGCTAATTCTCTACGTTAACGAGTATGGAAGCGGGGAGGTGCCAAATTTTGAATGCAGAGCTGATTTTCTTGAGGGAGAATGGAAAGAGCATAGACTAACGCATTATTCAAGAAGAAAGGGCAAAAGAGTTTTCAATGCATTGACAGGCTATGCAAAATATAGGATTGAAGAATGCGACGAGAATGCGATAAAACTGCTTTCAATTGGAGAGCTTGTTGGCGCAGGCTCAAAGGCGAGCTTTGGAATGGGATTTTTTAAGATCTCAACAATATTATAACTCTAAAATTTTATCCAGAATTGCGCAGAATTCAAAAAGATCTTGGAGACTATGAGAACATTTGGATAGAAAACCATTTTGTCTTTCAAATTCTTCAATACCACCATTATATTCTTCTGGAATGCCAAAAATAATTTCATTATCCTTATCCTCTTTATTCAATTCCAAGCGAGAGGAGCCTCCTGCATATTCTTAGATGTTTTTCAAAGCCTTTCCAAAGCTCATCGTCAAGAAACCTAAGTTTTAACTCTTCTATAGCATTCTTCCCCTTAAATTCTCCAAAAATAACAATGCTGTTTATTCTTATAACGCCAAAAGTCATAGCGAGATTGTAAATCAGCTTTACCATCGAAGAGAAACTGCAAAAATTGGCATCGACTGCATGTGGTAGAGTGAAAAGGAAATGCTCCAAACCCTCAGCATCGCAAAGATCGGATATCTGTCTATCAGATGTAAGCAGAACTGGCATTGCTAATCTCTCTTTCTCAAATTTTCTAAGTGTTTTAACGATTATTAGATCATTCCGCTCCTTATCGTTCGTAGAGGGTTCGATGCTTTCAATTTCCACCGCAAACTTCCTTAGCTCTCTATACTCTTTTAGGGCAATGCATGCGATTCTCGACTTCTTCATTCTTCTGTTTAAAAACTCATCCAGAAGAAAGTTCTGGTATTTAGTCTCCTTTTTTAGTTCGGATATTTGTTGCGGGGAATATTTAAAGTTGAGAACCGCCTCTATTTCCTCTTTGACAGTCTCAATGATCAAAACCTTTCTCAGATCAATTTCCGAGTTCGTCAGAAAACAATGGTAAAGGATATTTGTATCTGGAGAGAAAAGAACAGTCTTGCCCAAGTTTTTGTAAGCCTTCATTCTCTCTTTGAATGTGTTTAGATTTTCATAATGTGTGATGCCAGAAGAGAGAAGGCAAAACAGAAAATCGTTGTAGGAAGGCATCTCGTCCGAGGAGAAATGAGATTGTTGCTCATCAAAGTCAGCTATGCCCTGAAGGATTCTAATTTTATAACCATTCTCTTCTTGTTCAGCTGTTAAAAGATCGAAGTGCTTATAAAAAGGATAAGCCATGCTTATTTCATCGATCAAATTTAGCAGGATCTGTAGCTCCTGAGCTGAGACCAAAACTTCATTCATTTCCTCACCTTCATCGCCTCTTCCATGAAATCCCTAAGTTTCTGTTGAGCCAAGGGAATCATCATATATGGTCTTGGCTCCAGTTCTTTGACTGCAAGATAGAAAACGTGATCCATTCGAAGCTTCATCGCTGGAATAAGTGCTGCAGACACGAGAGGTTTTCTTCCGGGGGTGATGTCGATAGCAATTTTGTATTCTTGTTTTTTTAACTGTTTTATCAAAGTCCCGATCTTTTCAACTGCTGAGATGAAATCATTGTCTTCTATTATCGTATAGCCTATCTCTGGTTTAAAGCCGAATTCTTCGCTCAAAACTCTCATTCCTTCTGCTATTTTACCCAAGTTTTGAGAAAAGGACTTCTCAGCAAATATATGAATAAGATCGGGAAAATAGCCTTTATCAATCAGCACAGCATAGAAAGTGTTGAGCACTGCCCATTCGGATCTGCCGAGTAGGGTTATGTAAGCTCTTTTCTCGCCCATGGTCTCACAAAATTTTGCTTATCTTTAATACTTAAATTTTTGTTCAATTATTTCGAAATGCTCAATGCACTCCTTAACTCTTTAACGAACTCGCTCCAGTTCTCGCAAAGATCGATGTAAAGAGGAATTGATGTTATGAAGAGT
>JANXDV010000121.1 GCA_025058955.1 Archaeoglobaceae archaeon
ACTGGCAGATCGCCCTTGACTGCGGTGATGAAGGCAGAATACTTTGTGAAGCTTGCAAAGGAAGGAAAAGTTCCAAAGAGTTTTGCAGAAGTGTTTGGAGATAAGCCAGAGAAGTTCTTCATCCTTGCGGACGAATTCAAGGCTAAGTTTGGAGAAAAGATTGGCAACGCGATTCCATGGAGTGCAGTAGGACTTTACAGCTACGTATATAGAATGGCCATTGGTATGAAGCAGTTGCTTGCTGGAATGAGGAAGTTCAAGATCGAGCTTGTTAGCAGAGATGATCTCGCCGCATTAATGCCATTGGCAAGCGAAGTTACTGGAATCCCAATGATACACAAGGTTGATGAGCAGGTTTTTGAGAGTATTCTCAGTTAAACTAAATTTTAATTTATTTTTATTATATAAATTGAATGAATCTTGAAGAACGATCTTAGCAAAAATTTTAATTCTACCCCTTTACGCTGTTCATGCTCAAAGACGTTGTCAAAGATGGCGAAGGAGAAAGAGTTCTTCTACTTGGAAACGAAGCGATAGCAAGAGGAGCGATAGAGGCGGGTGTAGATGTCTGCGCAGCTTATCCTGGCACTCCTTCTTCTGAAATTCTCGACACTCTTAGCGAAGCTTGCAAAATGCTAAAGGGCAGAATGGAATACCATGTGGAGTATTCTACGAATGAAAAAGTCGCTGTAGAAGTTGCCATTGGAGCTTCACTTGCTGGAAAAAGGGGAATGGCTTGCATGAAACACGTTGGCGTTAATGTAGCCTCTGATGCTTTGCTGAGCTTTGCCTACGTTGGAGCTCGAGGTGGATTTTTGCTCGTTTCTGCAGATGATCCGAGTATGCACAGCAGTCAGAACGAGCAAGATAATAGATGGTATGGAAAAATCGCAAAGTTACCAGTTATAGAAGCTTCTAATGTTCAAGAGGCTAAGGATTTGACAAAAGAGGGTTTTGAGCTATCTGAGAGATTTGGTTTACCAGTGATCTTTAGAAGTTACACGAGGTTGAGTCATCAGAGTGGAATTGTAAAGCTTGGAAAGATCCCATATAAGAAATTGGAAAGAGTTAGGTGGAACAGACACATAGACACCGACGTTGTTTTGCCAGCAATTGCAAGAAAACTTAAGCCTTTGCTACACAAAAAACTCTCAGAGATCGAGAATTTTTTCAACAAATGGGAAAGAAATTGGATCGAAGATGGAGATGGAAAAATAGGCATAGTTGCATGTGGATTGGGATATGCGTATGCGAAGGATGCGATGAGAAGCTTGAAGGTCGATTTGCCTGTTTTAAAGCTATCTTCGACTCATCCCATTCCAGAGAAGCTCGTGGAAGAATTTGTTTCAGAAATCGATGCGGTGATCACAGTTGAAGAAGTTGATCCTTTTGCTGAGCTTCATTTAAAGGCAATGGGTGTTGAGGTTTTTGGAAAAATGAATGGTTACATGCCCATGGATTACGAATACAACGCCTCAAGAGTTGAACTTGGCATTGCTAAAGCACTTGGAATAAAACCAAGTAGGAATTACTCTGAAGCCCAAAAAAGAGCGGAAGAGATCTCAAAACTTGCTCCACCAAGACCTCCAGTTTTATGTGCAGGCTGTCCACATACTGCAGCATTTTATGCGATTAGAAAAGTTGTAAACGAGCTCGGAAACGCTTGTCTCCCTTCTGACATAGGTTGCTACACTCTCGGGATAAACAAACCACTTGAATGTGTTGACATCACGATCTGCATGGGTGCAAGCGTTGGTGTGTCAAATGGGCTTGCTCATGTGCTCGAAGACAAGATCATAATCACCGTAGGCGATTCAACATTTTTGCATGCGGGAATTCCGGCTTTGATCAATGCGGTTTACAACAAAGCAAAGTTTGTGCTCGTGATCTTGGACAATTCCACAACCGCGATGACAGGACAACAGCCACATCCAGGAACAGGAGTTAGAGCTTGCGGTGCTCCTGGGAAAAAGGTGAACATTGAAGACGTTGTCAGAGGATGTGGAGTTGAGTTTGTAGAAGTTGTTAATCCATATAATGTAAGAAGGATGATCGAAACACTTAGAAAGGCAATAGCTCATCCCGATGTCGCAGTGATCATCGCAAGACAGGCTTGTGCAATAGTATGGGCAAGAGAGAAGAGAATGAAGTCGGGAATAATTCCACTGAGAGTGACAGAAAAATGTGATCAGTGCATGGAGTGCATCAAAACATTTGTTTGTCCTGCATTGACCTTTGACACTAAAGTAAGAATAGACCCGGTTCTTTGCGTTGGTTGCGGAGTTTGCTCTCAGATCTGCCCAAAGGGAGCAATAAGAAGAGAGAATGTCCAATCTAAGAGAGCTTAGCTGGAAAGTCTCATTCAGTTCTACAGTTGTCTCCTCATTTTTTATCAGCTTTATGGTATTCTACGTTGCAAGATA
>JANXDV010000122.1 GCA_025058955.1 Archaeoglobaceae archaeon
ACCTCGTAAGCTTCCTTCACCGCATCAAAGCTCTTTTCAGCTCTCTCACCTAATTCACTGTAAATTGCGTCTTCAAGATACTTTAACTCAATTCCTATAGCTTTAGCAATTGCTCCACTCATTGGTGCGCTGAGTATAGCCCATCCCGCACTCACCAAGCCATATTTTTCCGCAATCTTGGTCGCATCCAAATAATACGTTTTTTCAGCGATTTTTAATGGTTCAGAGGAATTTATAATACCTATTTTTGTTTTTAAATTTAAATTGATCTTTCTATCGAATATTACAATTCCAGAGGGATTCTTTATTGAGGATCTCCTCCTTATTGGGCTGTCAGAAATTCTTAGATAAGCATTAACCGTCGCCCCCCTTCTTTCTGGTCCGAATTGAGGTATTGCTTGAGCATACAAACCTTTCAACATTGCTGCAGTGGCAACAACTCTTGCTGTAGTGACTCCACCTTGCCCTCCTCTGCAGTAGATCGTGATCTCAGTTAGCATAAATAGAAAATACAGCCTCAAATTAAAAAAATTGTGATTATCTTCCTTGATATGCTTTATTCTACCATTAATTCCTCTTTCTCAGAGACAAAAAGCTTTCAAGTTTGAGATCTCATACCAGAGCAAGAATGCTAAAATACTTCGTCAAGAGAAAGAATTAAAAAACCTCTGCCTCCTCGTAAACGACTATTCCTTTCTCGGTGATCATGTATGGCTTTGGCTTTCTTGAATGTTTAACACCACGCATCTTAACCACTTCCAATCCAAGTGTTGGCTCCTCGAGTTCGCTTTTCCTGATCATCTTGAGGCAGATCATTCCATCGCAAATATACTCAAGGATCCCGTATTTGGAAGAAGTGGGCATGAACTTGTCCGCTTCACTTGTAAAGATCGCTGTGACTCCTAAGGACTTCAGAATTCTTTTCATCGAGGACAAGATCTGATATCTCTCGTGTTCACTAAAAAGAGTCTCAAGGACGCTTATCGAGTCTACAAGCATTCTGCTTGCATTCATGTTTTTGATCAACGCAGGTAATTCGCTTTCAACTCTTTCAAAGCTCTTTTTTACCGCTAAAGCTTCTAATCGGATTATTTGTAAATTCTTGAAGCTCTCAAGAGACATTCCAACACTCTTCGCATTTCTCAGAATGCTTTCTTCATCCTCGTCGAAGCTGAGAATTATACAACTCTCCCCTCCCTTCAAACCTTCGTAGATGAAATGAAGTCCAAGAGTTGTTTTTCCAGTTCCGTAGCTTCCAATAACTGCAACAACATAACCTTTTGGAATTCCGCCACCTAAAATCGCATCCAAACCCTCTATTCCAGTTGAGAGCCTCATAAGACACGCATGATCCTTGAGATCGTAAAACCTTGTGCTGGATCAATTTTTGTGCTGTATTTCAAGACCCTCTCCTTCTCAATGATTGGCATTATTCCAAGCATTTTCCTGAAGAACATCCATCTCGTGATCGTGTCCTTCTCTGCGACCCATTCAAAAACTATGACTCCATCTGCGGTTTCAAAAAGCTCCTCCTCAAGACTTTTTTCCAGCACATTTGAGGTTAGCAAAGCTAAAAGAAGAATATTTTTCCTCAAACAAACCGCTTTGAAGCCTTTAAGCAAATCTATTAGAGCTTCCCAACCAAGTTTTTTTGAAACTCTTGCAAGATCTGTGATCGAGTCTAAAAAAACGATGCCCTTTATGTTGTCAAAGATCTCCACAAGCTTTGATAGCACATTCTTTTCTTCTTTCAAAACACCTAAAAGACTTTTTTCGGAGATCCACTTCATTGGAACTATGGAATCTTTAAAATAATATTCAGAAAGGCTTATAATATTGATCTCCGCTTCCTTTTTGCTTTCAGGAAAAGAGAGCTTGATCTCTCTCCGAACTTCCTCATCGGTTTTTGTGATCGCTAAGTAATTCAAATCGAATTTTTTTGCATTGTTAAGGAGCATTGTTAGAGCAAACTCCTTAGCTCCCGCTCCGCTATTCTCATATAGGATCACCAATCCCTCATGGAATCCGCCAATCTGCTTGTCCAAAAATTCTATGCCCGTCGGGATCATGCCTCGATCACTTCGTCGCACATAAGAGTGATCTGCGAGTAGTATGTTTCGTCCATCTCCTTTTCGAGTGTGAATATTGTGCCAACAAAGCCTCTAAGCCTAATTTTTCCAGTTATATGCCTTAAAAACTTTATCAAAGTTTCAAAAGACTTGTAAAGCGAAATTGTTGAAAGCGAGTCGATATAAATGAATCTGTTGTTTGAGGTTATTAGATCCATCGCTCTCTCGATCGTGACTTGTAGCTGGACTGGATCAGGAGAACTTAGGTAGAAACACTTGTCTTCATCTAACACTTCTCCGCCGACTTGCATCGTTATGCTGTC
>JANXDV010000123.1 GCA_025058955.1 Archaeoglobaceae archaeon
ATTCTCTTTCAATCCATTTTCTCTATACCAGTTCATATAATCTTCAAAGCTTAAAAATATACCCATCCCTCCATAGCCATAACCAATCGCCCTTGGATGATAAATTCCATAAGGAGGAATTTCGATTGGCGGTGGAATAGATTTTAAACCGAAGCTTTCAACACTTATTCCACAAAGCTTAACTCCAAGAAAGATCATGAGTCTTCTAAAATTTTCTGAACCGCCGTAGTTCCAGTAAAGAGTTATGTTTCTGTATTCAGGAGCTGAAAGGTTTAAGTTGGTTATGTTGTGAACGTCTGTGAAACCCATACCTAAAATTTTTATCTGGTTTTTCAAAGGCAAGAGGTGATCTTTTAGCAGATCCTGAACAGGATAGCCGAGCATGTAGAGGAAAATTACGTTGAACTCGCTAAAATTCAAAGCTGTAATTCTCTCTTTTAAATCCGAAACGTCTGAATAGTCAAGGATTGTTATGTTCAGATTTTTTTCAACGTAAAGATCCTTGCTCGCATTCATTATTAGTGGAACCTGTCTCAAGTTTTTGTCGAGGATGAACAAGATCTTTGTCCTATTTTCGGGGATTTTTGGAGCTTCAAATGCGATGTTCAATTCGAAGAATTTTGCTCTTAAATAGTTCACAAGATTCAGCAGGTTCTCCTCTCCTCCATAGATCCAATATTTTGATATATTTTCATCGCTGTAACTCACCGTAGAGTTAAATGAGACTAAAATAGCATTTGTTTTGTTGCCAATTTCCTTAGACGAACTCTCGTTTAAATTTGCTAGAAATATTAGGCTCTTGTTCGCAAAATCAACTTCATTTTCTACTTTAAAGACCTCTATGAGTGTAGTTTCGTTTTCAATTTGCTTTAAAATTTCATAGTTTTCATTATTTCCAAGATAAAAAGTTATGATGCTACTATCTGTAAAAGATTCGTTTACAGTTGCGTTTGTGTCTATTTCGTAGGCCGATGCCATGTATATCAGAAAAAACATAATAATGAGCAAATACCTCATTTCTTCACCTCCAGTTTTTTTGATTCAAAATCAAATATTCTGTATTTAAAGTTTTCTGTATTTAAAGTAAAGTTGATTTGATAAAACGAAATTGTAAAAGGATATAAAAAGAAAGAATCTTTATATATAAGAGAAGAATCCAAACAAATTCGAATTTCAGAGACAAAGATTCAAAAATTAAATATATATAAAAATTTTATAGCTCTGAAACGATCTCATCCAACAAAGCCAAATACTCCTCTTCCTTTCTCCAGAGATTGCCAAAGCTCATCGCTGCGTTTGGATGATAATAGCGATCGATCGCAATCGTTCTCACATGTGGTGCAAAGTTTTTGAGAGCTGCAAGCGCTTGGGAACCATGGTAGTAAATACTGCCAAGCAAGAGAACAACGTCGTAATTGCCTTTGCCATCAAAGCCTTTCCAGTTCGGATCTGACAAGTAGTTCGCAAGCTCATGCAAAACAGAGTATCTCGCCTTTATTCCCGCCTGTGTGAGCTTTACTATTGCATTTCCAGTAGCCACAACTGTAACCCCTTTTTCAGCGAATTTCTTCACCCTCTCGATCATCGCAGGCGTTATGTCTGGACCAACGATCAGCAATGGATGCTTTGCCTTCTTTACCGCTAACGCTACAGGTTTCCCCTTCTCCAGAAGCATCGCCATCTTTGGACCAGGAATGTTTGCCGCATCGAAAGGTTGCTCAATCGTTCTGGGCATCTTCACCACCTCACTTCTTCGCCACACTTGAGAATCCTTCCTTAAACAATCTCTCAACGCAAGTCGGATTGAATCCAGCGTAGTATGGTCTTATTGGTCCTTCAACGATCTTCTTTCTGCTCCAATCGATCTTCCAGCCGTGCTTCTCTTCAAGCTCCTTCAGCAATTCTTCTCTCTTTGCCAATGGCAGATCGGTTTCAGTTCTGACATATAGATGCCAGTCGTCAGGCATTCTGCCCAAGTATTTCAGGCTTAGATCGATGTAGTGTGTTAACTTGACCGCTCTTCCTTTGTCTGTGTCGTTTGGTCTAAAGCAGAGCTTTGCCATCAATGGAATCGCTTCTTCAACCGTCTCTGCAACTACGAACAGATTCTGTGGAGCGGGTTCAACTCTTACCTTTTGCCCAGTTCTAACATCGTAGACCATCCAGTCCTCATCGTTGTAGGGTCTGCCCAAGAAGGCTCTTCTATATTTACTTCCATGAGGTCCAACGACTACTGGAATTCCAAATCTGTTAACCGCGGTTGCTATTGCTGCAGCTTTCTGGCTGTATGCTCCCCAGGCAACTCCGCATGCACCGAGGCGGTTCAGGATGTAGTCTGCAATTTCTTCAAAGTTAGCTCTGATGTTTCTCATTGCA
>JANXDV010000124.1 GCA_025058955.1 Archaeoglobaceae archaeon
TAACGATGCCAATAACGAAGCATAACTATCTCGTCACAGATCCTAAGAAGTTGCTCAGGATCGTTAAGGAAGCATTTCATATAGCTTCCACAGGTCGTCCTGGTCCTGTGCTCATCGACATTCCAAGAGATGTCTCTCAAGCGGACATCGAGTTTGAATATCCAAGCAAAGTTGAACTTATGGGCTACAAACCAAAATACGAAGGGCACCCAATGCAGATCAAAAAAGCGGTAGAGCTTATAATGAAAGCGGAGAGACCAATAATACTTGCTGGAGGAGGAGTGAGAATATCAAATGCAGAAAAAGAGCTCACAGAACTTGCTGAAGCTATTCCTGCATTTGTTGTAACAACTTTGATGGGAAAAGGCTCTATAAGCGAATACCATCCTCTCTGCCTTGGCTTTGTCGGAATGCATGGTTCTAAATATGCAAATTATGCTATAAGTGAGAGCGATCTGATCATAGCGGTTGGCTGTCGCTTCAGCGACAGAACAACTGGTAACACCGCATTGTTTGCTCCAAAGGCAAAGATCATTCATATAGATATAGATCCAGCAGAAATTGGCAAAAATGTTCGTGTTGACGTGCCAATCGTCGGAGATGCAAAACGCATTTTGGCACAGCTTAAAAAGTTGGTGCAGTATAAGCAGAGGAAGGAATGGGAAGATAAGATTAAAGAGTGGAGAGAGAAGTTTCCACTGAAATACAGTAAAACTGGTTTTAAGCCACAGTTTGTCATTGAAAAAGCCTGTGAATTCTTCCCTGACGCAATTATAACTACTGAAGTTGGACAGAATCAAATGTGGGCTGCACAGTTTTTTAAAGTTAAATATCCAAGACAGTTTATAAGTAGTGGAGGTCTTGGAACGATGGGCTTCGGATTTCCTGCTGCAATGGGGGCAAAGATCGCCTGTCCCGACAAAGAGGTCATAGATATAGCGGGTGATGGTAGCTTTTTGATGAACATTCAGGAGCTCGCAACCTGTGTTCATTACGAGATCCCTGTAAAAGTTTTCATCATGAACAACGGCTACCTTGGAATGGTGAGACAATGGCAACAGCTGTTCTATAGAGAAAGATACTCCGCAACATGCATAGGTTGTGAAAAAATGAGCTTTGAAAATATTGCTAAGGGATTTGGAGCTCTCGGGATTACAGTTGAGAAGCCAAGTGAAGTTGAAGATGCCTTTAAGATTGTTAAGGAGAACAAGGATATCCCGGTAGTGGTTGATTTCAGAGTTGATTTCCAAGCAAACGTTTTCCCGATGGTTCCACCTGGTAAAGGATTGAAAGATTTAATTGAGGGGGAATGATATGAAGTTCACGATTGCGGTGCTTGTGGAAAACAAGCCAGGAGTTTTGGCGAGAGTTGCTTCACTTTTCAGAAGAAGAGGATTCAACATTGAAAGCTTAACAGTTGGAACTACTGAGCGGGAAGATCTTTCGAGGATGACGATCGTGGTAAATGGGGATGAAAGAGTTCTTGAGCAAGTCACAAAACAGTTGAACAAACTGATAGAAGTTATAAAGGTAAGCGATGTTACAAAAGACTCTGTTGAGCGAGAATTATGCTTGATAAGAGTAAATTCTCCTCCAGAGAAGAGAGGGGAAATTATCGAGCTTACAAATATTTTCAGAGGAAGAATTGTGGATGTGGCAAGAGATAGCTTTATCGTTGAGATCACTGGAGATGAAGACAAGATCAACGCATTTATCGATCTAATGAGAGCCTACGGAATAAAGGAGGTTGCAAGGACAGGAAAAGTGGCAATGGTTAGAGGGGGAAAGAACGGAAAGTAGAGCTTTGTGAGCATTAGGCAAACTTCAGAAAAGTTTTGGTATCATAAAGTTCTTTATTTAAAGAAGAACTCGTCTCAAGTTCCTAAAAACGAAAGCTTTTTAAATTACAAAAAATAGTGATAATTGTGAGCATAATTGTCATTAAGAAGAGAGAAGACATCAAAGACTGTGATCTGGCGATTGTTGATAGCGAAGACATTGAACTTTTACGAGAAGCAAAAAAGCACAGTAAATTAGTCGTTTTTTTGGGTGAAAAGGTTGAAGCGACTGAAGAGCTTTTTATAATGCCAGATGGTAGAAAATTGTGGTTTGAATCAAATGCCATAACTTTAAACCTTGGGGAAAAACAAGCGATTCTGCTAACTCTTAGAGATGTTACTGAGAAGGTCAAACTTGAAAAGAAGCTTAAGGAAAGTGAAG
>JANXDV010000125.1 GCA_025058955.1 Archaeoglobaceae archaeon
ACGTGATGACGGTGCAAGTGGAGCTTAGCGATAAGGTAGCGATCGATAAGCCTGCGGACATTCTAAATTTAACAAAGAAGGTCGAAGAAAGGCTCAGAGTCGTTCTTGGAATCTCTGCAAAAGTTGAGCTTGTCAACCCCGGAACTCTACAGAGGTTCGAAGGCAAGGCGAAGAGGGTTTTTGATAAGAGGAAAATATGAGGTGGTTGTATGATCAAACAGCTATCTGTTTTTGTTGAAAACAAACCTGGAAGGCTCGCTTCTGTGACTGAGGTTTTATCAAAGAGGGGAGTAAATCTTAGAGCTTTCATGATCGCCGACGCTGGCGACTTTGGGATCATAAGAATGGTTGTTGATAAGACTGACGAAGCCTTTAGCGCTCTAAAGTCTGCTGGTTTCACTGTTACGCTGAATGAAGTTCTAGCAGTTGAAGTTGAAGACAAGCCGGGAGAGCTTTACAGAATTTCAAAGGCTCTTGGAGACGAAGGGATAAACATTGAATACGTTTATGCCTTTACCTCAGAAAAGCATAAAGCTTTGATCATATTCCGAGTTGATGAGATAGATCGGGCAAAAAAGGTTCTTGAGAAGCTTGGGGTTTTGTTTAGGGGAGAGATAAAATGATTTATTTTTTATTATTAAAAATAAATAATTTTATAAGGCTTTCACTTCGAGCATAAGCTTCTCAACCCTTCTCTTCTCTTCATCTGTGAGCGAGGGTATTAGCCACATCTTATCCTGAATTTCCTCAGGGGGATATACCATGGGATCCTCAAGCAAATCGCCAAGAAAATCCTGAGACTGCTTCACTGGGTTTGCATACCCTATGAACTGTGAATTAACCGCTGCTACCGCAGGATCGAGCAGGAAGTTGATGAATTCGTGTGCGGAATTTACATTCTTTGCATCTCTCGGAATGCAAAGATTGTCTGTCCAGATCGTGCCACCTTCTTCAGGAATCCCAAATTCAATCTCACTAAACTCTTCCCTAAGCCTTACAATGTCTCCGTTGTAAGCTTGAGCGACGTAGATTGTTCCTTTTTTCAACCCCTCATAGTAAACGTTAGTTCCAGCATATGCAGCGAGATAAGGCTTCTGCTTGATCAGAACCTCTTTTACTTCCGCGAGCGTCTCATCGCTCCAATCTTCGATCTCCTTTCCAAGGTAGGCTTTACAGAAACAGATAACTTCAGTAGCCTCTTCAAGCATCGTGATCTTTTTTCTATACTTTGGCAGAAATCCGTAATCTGGATTGAAGATCTGTTCAAGTGTGGTGACATCTTCAACTTCACTTCGCCAAGCAAAACCAGTTGAGCCCCACATGTAAACTACGCTGAACTTCCCCTCTGGATCGTATGGCAGGTCTCTTGAAAACTTTTCGTCAAGGAATTTAGAGTTTGGAATCAACTTTTTATCCAATTCCAGAAGCAAATTCTTCTTTCTTGCCATGTCTACACAGTAGTCTGGCAAAATTACAACATCATAGCCACTTCCACCCACTTCAAGCTTAGTTAAAACGTAGTTTGGATCTTCGTATTCCTCATAAACTATTTTCTCTCTTGGGATTCCAGTTTGCTTTGAAAATATGTCGAGCAAAGCTTCGTGGATGTAGTATGACCAATTATAAATTTTGAGCTCATTTTCGAGGATCTTTTGTCCTTGAGCTCTTAGCTTCGAAATTTCACTTTCCAGCTCCAAAATTCGTCTATTGGATGCAGAACTGCCAAACAAGTAGCCTGCAAATCCTCCAATTGCAAGTCCCGCAATTCCCGCTACCGCGATTTTAAGAAAATCTCTTCTTCTTTGATCAACCATGTTCTTCTTTGAAAATTGTGGAATAAAAACTTTACTCTCTCCGCATTGAAATTCTAACGTAGAGATACGCGAGTATAAAAGAGATAAGAAGCATCAGAGTTGTTAAAGCGTTCAAACTTGGGCTAACAACTCCTCTCGCAGCCTGAGACCAGATTAGAATTGGCAGAGTTTGAAAACCTGGACCTGTGGTGAAAACGGTTTTAACAAAGTTATCCCAGGAAAGGGTGAATGCGATGAGCGATCCAGCCACGATCCCAGGCATGATCAAGGGGATTGTAACTTTAAAGAAGGTCTTAATTTCGTCCGCTCCAAGAGTTAGAGATGCTTCTTCAATTGCTTTTAATGAGCTTGAAAATATTGCTTTAACG
>JANXDV010000126.1 GCA_025058955.1 Archaeoglobaceae archaeon
CTTAAAGCGATTTCTGCCTTCATAAGCTCTCTGCCCAAGTAACCCGCATGATCAAGCCTTGAAACCAGACCAAGCTTTAGAATTGTATCTATTATTTCTTTTGCAGTTTTTCCAACAATTACAGCTTTTTCGTGCTTGCAGAAGATCTTTCCGTTTGAAACGAAAATTATAAAGTCGCCATGTGGATCTCTTATGAACTCATCAGTCTTTTCTGCAGTGATGTAACTTTTTGGCAACTCAGCGGTCTCATATCTCACCTTTTCCTTCAGAACGAGCATTGAAATTCCAGCATCTTTTGGTGGTGCACTTCTTATTTTTGCTATTTTTGCCAAATAAGTTGCCAATTTTAGCTCTTTAACACTTCCCCTTGTTTTTGGGCTCGCTTCGGTTGTGAAAAGCAAATTACAACCTATTTCTTCTGCTATGAATGCAAGCAAAGCGTTGATGCCAACGCTGTCCGCATCGCTTAACTCTGTAACGTTACCAACACCAAAGAGCATTGGAGTCAATTTATCAACTTTTCTGAACTCCAGATATCTTTCTATGGATTCCGCAACTTTCAGAGGTGGATCGAGAATCGGATCCGCTATGATCTTCTCCGTCTTTCTTTTTGCAACTTCTATTAACTTAAAGAGTTTTTTCAAATCTTTTTCCGCTATTACTATGGCTTGATCTTCGATTAAATCGAGAATCTCGACATTAGAACTTGAAAGGCTCATGATCATGTCAACTCCATGCTTAACCGCAATTTCGATCGCTTTTGGATTGAATGTGTCCACGCTTACAGGAAGCTTGGAGTGATCGAGAGCCAATTTGATAGCCTTGCTGATCAACTCGCTTTCAAATTCAAGTGGAATTCCCAAATCGATTATATCCGCACCGCTTTCTGTGTAGTAATCTATTCTTTCTCTCAGATCTTCCAAGTTTGGTTTGTGGATCTCTGCAACAACTTTCATCCTGCTATTTCCGCCAATCTTCACTTCGCGGATCTTAAATGCATAATCTTTTTCGAGCTCATCTACCGTCTTTATAACCTCTTCCGCTCTTTTGCTTTCAATCAATCTACAAGCCGGAATTTTATGGGACAATTCAATTTTATCAATATACTTTAAAATTTCACGTAGATCGTAAGCATGCAAAGGTCCAAGACGGACTTTTACCCCTTTTTCAAGCTCAAATTCCTCCCAATTGCACTCAGCGGTGAGTCCGGGAACTAAAACGAGATCGTAATTCTCCAAAGCCACATCCTTAAGCAATTCAGGAGTTATGAACGCTGCAATGTCGATATCACAAACATAAACATCCGCAGTAGGCGAAGAACTGCGAACGAGCTCTTCTGCAAGCTTTCCAGTGATTACGAGGATCTTCATTTTTCTCACCTTCTTCACCTCTCTTTTTTGGTATATCTTTCTTATCTCGTTGCTTTTTAAAACTCGTAGAAGTGAATTTATTGCTTTTTGGCTCGTAAAGAGATCGTAAAACTCTTTAAAGTAGTCACACGAATAAGAAGTCTTATTAATAACGATCTTTATTATCTTTTATGACCAAAATCATGCCAAAAAAAGGTTTGAGTAGGGAAGAGATTCTACAGAAGTTGAAGGAATACAGCTCAAATGATGCGGATCCATACAGTGGAAGGCTTTTTACAATAGCCTTTGAGCCCGGAATTGAAGAGCTCAGAGAAATTTCCTTTGAAGCGATGAAGATGTTCGTTTTCAAAAATATACTCGACTTCACAGTTTTTCCGAGCATGATCAGGATGGAAAAGGACATAATAGATTATGCGATCTCTTTAATGCATGGCGATGAAAACGTTGCTGGCACCTTTACCTTTGGTGGAACAGAAAGCGTCTTTCTTGCGGTAAAATCTGCAAGAGAGAAATTTTTGCTTAGCAAAGGAGCAATAACAACGCCAGAAATAGTTATGCCGATCACTGGACATCCATGCTACGACAAGGCTGCTGAGTATATGGGGTTGAAGGTTAAACGAGTGAGAATTGATGAGGAAAAGTTCATCGCAGATGTGGATGCTATAAATGAGGCAATAACACAAAATACTGCGATGATCGTTGGTTCTACTCCAAATTGGCCTTTT
>JANXDV010000127.1 GCA_025058955.1 Archaeoglobaceae archaeon
AGTAGCTTTATTTACGTAGACAAAACCCTGCTCAGTGTAAACAGCACACGGAACAGGTGTGATCTCAACGAGCTTTTTGAACCATTCAAGATTTTCTTCTGCAACAGCTCTTTTTTGCTGGATCTCGTAGTAAAGTCTAACACCTCCAATAAAAAGCAATATTAACCCAGATGCCTTTAGAATTCCTTCAACAAAGGTTCCAATAAATTCTGGATCGACAAAGAACTCGTCGAGCAGATCAATTCCTAAACCGAGGGAAAAAACGCTCCAGCCAAAGATCAACGGTTTCAAGTTTCTTATAAAGTAGAGAAGGGTGACAGAGAGGATGAAAAGAATTCCTTCGATGAGTAGATCTTCGACATCAAATCCTTCCCTTGGGCTTAGAAAGTATACAAAAGCCCAAATAATGACGAAAATTGCCCAAAGACCGATGAGGGCTATGAAGATATTTCCTCCAGAGGCATTCTTTTCCACAATACTATTATCCCGATTAGTATAAAAATTTTTATTTTACGATTCCAAAACTTCTATAACGTCAAGTTTTTCTACAAAGGCTTTGAAATTCTTCGAAAGATTTGGCTCAGTTCTGCCAGAATCTCCACTCACCAATTCCTTTATATAAAGTCCAGCTTCAGCTTCAAACTTCAGAACCGCAATTTTGCCAAAATGGGCAACGATTTCAGCTTTGTAAAGCCTTCTAACTCTCAGCTTGTCCGCTCTTCTGTGCAAGACTCTCTCAGGCGTCTTTTGTTTTATTTCTCCTACTAAATCTTTAAGCACTTTTTCAAGCTCTTCTCTACTCACTTCTCTGTCAAAAACAACCTTTGCCCTATAAACCTTCCTAAACCTACCTTCTTTCACATTCTCGATTTCTTCTGCTGTTGAATGGCTCAATTGCTTTACAGCAACCTTTCCTTTGCAGAACTCGTTGATCTTCTTCGTCAATTCACTCAGATCTGCTTTTCTCTTCTTCGGCTCAATGATTTCGAGAACAAAAGGTCTTCCACTTCCAAGCATTCTCGCATCCACGTCTTCTCTGCCTGAGCCATGAAGAATCGCATTTTTAGCTTGGAAAAATTCTATTGCGGGAGTTGAGATCAGCTCTTCTACAGAATAAAGATATCTTTTTCCTGTGTAATTGCAGATCTCACAACCTGCGCCTTTGCATTTCCCGCAAAGCCATCTCGTTTGGGATATATTTCTTATCCTTTTTATATATCGACCATAAATATAAATAGGCTTTATTGTTATCTCAAAGCTAAAGTCTTCAGGATTGAAAACTACAAGAGCATCAGGATTCAAAGAGATTCTTTTTCCAGTTATTTTCTTCAATCTTGATTGTAGTTCGTTTTTTATTTCAGTTTTCAAATCATAATCGATCTTGTTAAGTTCAAAAAACTCCTGCAAAGCCCTAAAGCTACCCTCACTTTTTATACCAACCTGAAAGCTTTCAAACTCGAAATTGAGCTTTTTTGCAATCATTAAGGCAATCTCATCGATTTTTTCGAATATCCCGCCACATAATGGGCAAGTAGTTTTTTTATTAATCTCAAGCGCGGTTCTTTTTGAACATCTTTTGCAAAGCATTGGATCAAGTTTGCGTTAAAATAATAAATTTGTTCTCCATCCAGAAAATATGGTTCTCATTCGGAAGTGTGCTGAAGATCTTATAAATTCAAAATACGCTGTAGCCTTTACAGGAGCGGGAATTTCAACTGAAAGTGGAATTCCAGATTTTAGAGGACCTTCAGGAATATGGACGAAGGATCCAGAAGCTGAAAGAAGAGCTTATGAGATCTTTGGAAAATTTTTGAGAAATCCGAAGGAATACTGGGAAGAAGCTCTTAAATCACCATTTTATGAGATCTTAGA
>JANXDV010000128.1 GCA_025058955.1 Archaeoglobaceae archaeon
AAGCTACGGACCCTTTTAAGCAAATTGGGAAAATTGTATTTAAGGGTTTCGTTTTCGGGAATTTTGTTTTCTCAGCCCTCAAAAAATTTTGAATTAGATTTAGCATTGCTCTGGGATTCAAGGGCTATGCAAAATTTTATGATTTCTTCTTTTCGCCTTTTGACACTCTTATTAATTCTGCTCTCTTGCTATTAGCCTTCTTCTCAACAAACCGCTCTTAGTGTTGAAAGATCTTGCAATTCATCAGTTTGGTGTCTGAAATATTTCTTCAAGAATTAAATTCGAATATTTACCCTAATCCAACTCTTTTACGCCTTTTATCTCCACGGTTTTTTGCAATTCATCCAATTCAATTATTTCTCCAAAAAAGCTGTTTATCACGTATCTGTTGCTCCTTTGGTGCTCTGTGATCTTCGTAGTTGTGTATTTTGTTTTTCCATTTGCTATTGCTCCAAATACCATTAGCTGATCCGCAAGATGAGAATCCACAGCTCCTTTGGCTGAAAATTCAGCGTAGAAATTCTTCACAGCCTCCAATCCAACTTCTTCAGCCCTCTTGCCTTTCTCTCCAAGAGCGCTCCCACCTTTGTAGCCACTCCAGATCGTTATACCACTGCCAGTCGAAAATCCTCTGAGAACTTCAATTCTTATTTCCGCATTCAACCCTTTTTCCTTCAAAAATCCGATTGCGAACTCTTTTTGCCTTATTGCCACATGCTCAGGCAGATTTTGACAATGGCTTACACCTTCAATTTTACTCCTCATTTCGCTGAATTCTTTGCCTTTAAGCTTCGAAGGCTCCAATTCAACTATCACCTTACCACCGCCTTTTGGATAGTAGCCTCTTGCAACGGTTTTAATGCTCACAAAGCCATTAAGCTCTTTCAAAGCCTTAAAAGTCACGTTTTCGAGATAGTCAATTGTTGGAGACCAAGCCACATCAGTTCCGCCTATTATCTCGAACTTCGAAGATTTCTCTCCGATTAAAAGAGGAGGTAAAATTGTTTGAAGAATTAGAGTTATGCTTCCAGCGGTTCCTATGTCTATTTTGTAGTCGCCTCCCTTTATTCTCTTAGGCCTAAATAAAACTCTCGTTGAGCCAAGCTTTAGACCTTCGACTTCAGCGTCGCTTATAAGCTTAGCAACTTCGATGCCCTTTAAGTGTTGTGGCGCTAATCCGGGATTTGGGCGATTAGCTCTGATGTTAAATACCTCCACCGGGATTCTCTTGATACAAGAAAGTGCGATAGCACTTCTCAAAATCTGTCCACCACCTTCTCCAAAGCTACCGTCGATCTTTATCATCAAAACTCGTTTTTCAATGGATTTAAAAACCCTGAACAAACTAAAGCTATGCGAGAATACAAG
>JANXDV010000129.1 GCA_025058955.1 Archaeoglobaceae archaeon
CAAACCTGATGTCCAAGACCTCTGCTTCCGCAATGAATCATGACAGTTACGCTTCCCTCTTCAAGTCCAAAAATTTTTGCAACTTCTGGATTGTAAATTTTCTCAACATACTGAACTTCAAGGAAGTGATTTCCACTCCCAAGAGTTCCAAGTTGAGTTCTACCCCTGTCTCTTGCCTTCCTACTTACCACTTCAGCTCTCGCTCCAGGCATTGCTCCGTTCTCCTCACATCTTTCCAAGTCCTCTTCGTAACCATAACCGTTTTCAAAAGCCCATTTTGCTCCAGAAAGAAAGATTTCATCGAGTTCCTTCTCCTTTAGCGTAATTTTTCCCTCACTACCAACACCAGAAGGAATTTCGACAAAAAGGGTGTCCACAAGCTCTTTGATTTTATTCTTTACTTGGTCGATTTTCAGATTGCTCCTCAACAACCGAACACCACAGTTTATATCGAAGCCAACTCCACCAGGGGAGATTATGCCCTCTTCAACATCAAAACCAGCAACTCCGCCTATTGGAAAACCATATCCTACATGAACATCTGGCATAACTAAGGAAGCCAATCTTATTCCAGGCATCATTGCAACGTTTGCTGCCTGCTCTACTGCATCCTTTTCGAGATCTTTCATCAGTTTTCTGCTTATATAAAAGTAAGCTGGAACCCGCATGCCTTTCTTATACTCCTTGCTCAGCTCCCATTTATAATCTGTAATCTTTTTCAAAACGTCTTCCATATCTCCAATTTTCTCTGCGATTTATATCTCTTTTCCGTTATTTAAAATAGAGTGAGCTTAGCAAAGAATATGTAATTACAAAAAAGAAATTTTAATAGTATAGGAAAATTTTATTTATCATCGAACCGAAGTTTACACATGAAAATAATCCAGAGCATTCTCGAAACCGCCGAAGAAGGGGACAGGATCTTAATTTCTTTTCCTGATGTTTATAGTTTCTACACCGTCTCTTCTTGGCTATCTGAAAAATTCGGAGAGATCTTCTGGATCCTCTGGACCGATGCAGCAGTTGAAAGGATCAA
>JANXDV010000012.1 GCA_025058955.1 Archaeoglobaceae archaeon
GGCTCCAAGCGTCGGTGGTAGAGAGCAATTAGCCATTGAGGCGTTTGCAAGTGCTTTGGAAGTGATCCCAAGAACCTTAGCAGAGAACGCTGGATTAGATCCAATCGATATCCTTGTAGAGCTCAGAAAATTGCATGAAAGCGGAAAAGTCAGATATGGTGTCGACGTTTTCAAAGGAAAACCAGTGGACATGTTTGAGGCTGGAGTTGTTGAACCACTTAAGGTTAAAAAGCAAGCGATCAGCGGTGCTACTGAGGTAGCAATAATGATCTTAAGAATTGACGATGTGATCGCTTCAAAGGGTTCAGAAAGCAAAGTTGGAGCTGGAGAGAAAGAAAAAGGTGAAGAAGAGGAATCTGAATCTTCATCTGAAGATTGATTAAATTGAATTAAATTTTATTTTAGTTATTGTTTACTTTTATTTTGTTCTTGCTTTACTCACTGAGCAACTCTCTATAGTCAGAGAGATCAAAGCCCTCTTTTCTCATCAGATCGATCGAGATTATGAACTCATCTTCAGCCTCTCTCTTTGTTCCAACCACGAGATACTTTTTTCCATTTATATCTTCAAGATCTCCCTTTGCAATAACTTTTTCACCCTTAAAAGCCTGCCCAGCAAATGTGTGCGTGAAGCAAAGAATTGCGCAAACCTCTTCATGCTCCAAAGGATAATAAGCGGGATAATCAAAGATGTATTGATCATTCTTTACTTTTGCCTCAATGGTTCTTTTACCAATTTTAACACCCATCTCTTCTGGGACTCCATTGTCTATTTCATTGTAATCTCTAACATAGAGCAGATCGAAATATGTGTCACCCAAATAGGCTCTGTGAAATTTTCTTTTTTCATGGGAAACAAATAATTCGTAAGGGATCGGAACTTTTCTCTTTCGATAAATGAGGTCCCAAGTGGACTCATCTAAGTCTAAAAGAATTTCATTTTCAATACCTTTTCTCAATTTTTCTCTTGCATAGAACCACCATTTTCCATATACTATGAAATCGACATCCGATTCATCGCTCTGCAAACTTATTAACCTCGAGCCAGTCACTCCCATTTGCTCAATTGGGATTGAGCTGAAGAAATTCACAATTTTAGCTACATTTGAATCCATAACTTCTCTTAACCTTTCCTCAGGCTTGTAAACTTCTTCTACTTCCTTTGTTGGAATTCTAAAGATTCCCCCTTCAAAGTATCTTCTTGCCAGGGGATGACTCAAAGCCTCTTCATGGGAAAGCTTCTTAAACCTTTTTTCTCCCTTTAATCTGTCTCCTTTCTCATCTGGAGAATAGCGAAGGAAACATTTTACTTTTTCAGAGTTTTTATATCCAAGAACTGATAAGTAGTAGTCTCCGATTCTTATAAAGTCTCTAAGGCGAATAGGTCGCATAAATTCTCTTTATGTCCTTTGCAATAGCCTTTTCACCCTCTTTCTTTAGCAACCTTCCATCTATGAGTTTTATTCTCTTAATCACATACCTTTTCCCTTCAATTTCTATTTCTTCGTTGATCTTGAACTCTGTTTCACCATCGAAAAGGATCTTGTAACTCGAAGTTACCGCTTTTTTGTGTAAGCTGAATTTTACATACACCTCTCCAACTTCTTTCAGCCATACCGCAACCGAATCCTTGGCTCTCGCAAACTCAACAATTCTACCGTCTCTCAGCTGAATTGCGGTAATTCTGCCAACTCTACTCTCATTTTCGAAATCTACGACTAATTCATTACCTTTAAAGAGCTCCTCATCCTCAAAAACCTTTATACTTCCAATTCTTGTCCGATCTTCTTCACTAAAGATCGCCCTTATTTTAAGCTCTTTTCTTGGCATTAGATGAACGTGAGTTCCACAGAGTGAACATCTGAATACCCTATCCTTTATATTCACATGCTCCGTAAAGTCTTTGCAGTTGTCACAGTAGAGTTCTGCTTTCATGGATAAAATTAAACTCCCTCCTTAAAATATTTTGGCATTAGATCGATTAGGAAAGATTGAGCAAGATTTAAAATTTCAAGACGATTTTTAATGTGCACAGGAGGAGGCTTAGAAAGAAAGAAGCTAAGGAGATAACGAAAGAGATCAGTGAAAAAGCGGGAGTGATCGTTGAAGGTGAAATGGATCTAATAGAATTTGGAGACTTGAAGCTAATTCTCGTGAACAACGAACCCTTGCTGATTGAGTATGGAGGGAGGCATTACTTATCTGTTTATGGTGCAATTAAGCTCAAACCTGAAAAATATCGAGTAACAGTAGATTCTGGAGCTTTAGAATTCATAATTAACGGTGCAGATATAATGAAACCTGGAATAGTTTTTGCGGATAGCAGAATAAAAGAGGGAGACTTTGTATATGTCACAGTGGAGGGAAAAGAAAGCACCATTGCGGTTGGGATTGCATTGTGCAATGCTGAAGATATGAAGGGCAAAGGTAAAGCGGTTAAAAATTTGCATCACGTCAAGGATAAGATCTGGAAATACATAGTTGAGATCAAAAAGTGATCTCGCTCATCATGCTTATCTAATCTTTAGCTTTTTGCTAATCTGGAATGAACTCTGGCGGTCTAACTGCTTTGAGCTTTATAGCATTCTGCTTACATCCAATAACACAAACTCCACAGCCAAAGCACTTTTCAGCAATAACCTTAGCCTTGAATTTCTTACTACCTTCAGGTCTGTAAAGCTCAATCGCATCGAAATGACATCTTTCAATGCAAGTCTGACAGCCATTGCATTTCTCTGTTTCGACAAAAGCTTCATATCTGCTTTTCTCCAGCAAAGAGTTCATTGAAACTTTTGCAAATTTCGCGGAGATGAAGTTCTCACAACAGTCAGCACAGCAGTTGCAATTAACTGAAATTCTGGGATCAACTATTTTCGCAGTGTTTGGCCACATGTGAACCAGACCATCTTTTTCCATTTCATCTATCAGCTTTAAAGCCTCTTCAACCGTGATCTCTATCCCCACTCCTCTTTCGATCACATACTCCGCCCCTCTACCAACTTGAATACACTTCCAGGTTCTCTTATCTTCAGCATTCTCTTTTGTAAACCTGCAACCTTCTCCAGTTAGAAAGGTAACATTTCTACACGAGCATGGAACCACTGCGATCTTCTTCTGCGCTTTTAGCATTTCTTTAATATTCTCGTGTGGTAAAACATCTGGTAAGTCTTTTATAGCATTGTAGGCAGGAACAACTCGTGATAATTTTCTCCCTTCATGGATCAGAGTTTTCAATACCGCTCCATGAGCTTCCTTCTCTATGAAATCCTTCCATAGCTTTGCATACTCTGGATCTTTCATCTTCTCACTTGCAAGAGAGGCATCGTGGAGTTGAACAATGTTTCTTGCAAATCTGAAGAATTCACGATTCTTAAAATCCTTTGGAATAACGACACCTTTTACAAATAGATCCTCAAGGATCCTTCTTACTTTCTCTTCTTCCATTCCGATTTTCTTTGCGATCTCTTTTACTGTTCCAGGGAGTAAAGAGGCAACTTTTGCGCTTTCTTCATCCATAAGATACTCTAAGATCTTCCTCATCAACTCAGACCTCGGAAAACCGAGTTTTTCCATCAGAATTTCGTAACTCATAGCTTCTCGAAATCCATAGAAATTATTTAAAGTTTGTGATGTTTGTTAAAGATATATACAACTTCGAAAGATATATATCCTTCCAATGTTTAGAAATAACTATGATTAGCCAAGATGAGGCAATCGAACTTTTTAAACTCGCTCCCAAAGAGTCTTTTGAACTCCTTTTGAGGAATATTGAGATAAGAAGAGTGGTGGAAAAGCTTTGGGAAAAACATCAGCAAGGGAGCATAAGTTATGACGAAAATTTTGAAAAGATCTATGAAGAATTCTCTAAGTTCTTCTATCGCCCCATTGAAGTTGCTATCTTTGGAATTAAACAGCTAAGTTATCTATTTCCTTTTGTAGAGTTTATGAAAATTTTAGAGTCTCAGAATGAGCTTTGGGATGCCTACTACGAGTTTTTAGGTTCCGCTTTTTCTCATTTAAGACTCTTATCTGAAATTTACTTTTCTTACACCGCTACTGAGCCTGTAAAAAGCGTAATTGATAGATTTCTCGATCAATATGTAGATTCAATAAAATCCAGCGTTTCAGAATTTACTAAAATCGATCTAATGCATGAATACCCTTTGATTTTACCTAAAAAAGTTTTTGAGGATTTTGATGAAGCAATTAGCAGTTGGAGAAGTTTTTTGGAGTTTTTTAGAATGTATAGGGATCTAAGAAAGGGGGCTTTTGTAAGCGCAGCGGAGAGATTTATAGAAATTGCAAATAATAAAAAATTCTCAGATCTATTAGAATTTTTAAACACATTCTCAAATGAGGAGGCTAAAGAATTTGACAACTTGCTGAGATCGGAGAAATACGTGGAAGTTCAGAAGAAGATGATCGAAAGTCTCATGGATTACATCTATCACTTCAGAAAATTCTATGAAGGGATTGCAGAAAATAACCCTTTAAATCCATTTGCAACGATTTCTCAGTTGGATGAGGCTTTTAAGAGAATTTTTGATCTTAGAAGGAAGATCAGAGAACTCGAAAAAAGGATAGAAGAGATCGAAAGAGGTGTGAATAGATGATCTCTGAAAAGATAAAGAATATAAAACCAGGAGTTTGTGAATACGAGATCGTTCACGAGGATTGGGTTTTCAGGTTACTGCATTACAAAGGAGAGCCAATTTACAAGACTCCTGTTTTGATCTGTTATGCTTTCATAAACAGACCGGTAATTCTGGATCTGCATGAAGAGGTGAGTGTAATAAAAAGGTTGCTGGAAGCAGGGCTCGATATTTGGATGGTAGACTGGGGGTATCCGAGCTTTGCGGATAGGCATCTGAGGATCTCGGACTATATAGACTACTTGGACTTCTGTGTAGATCTTGTTAGGAGAGAAAGAAAAGTGGACAAGTTAACACTGCATGGATACTGCTTAGGCTCAACACTTGCGGTCATATACTCCGCATTGTATCCTGAAAAGATTAAAAATCTCATAATCCAAACTCCACCAATTAACTTCGATACAGAAAACACTTTGGCGATCTGGGCAAAGAGTATAGATCCGAGAAAGATCTCTAAAGCACTTTTCAACGCAAGTGGAGACTTGCTGAATCTCGCTTTTTTGCTCGTAGATCCAATAAGACTAATAGTTGGTAAGTATCAATCTTTAATTAATAGTTTTGAGGACGAAAAATCTGTCAAGGACTTCTTTTTCATGGATCACTGGATCTTCGATTCTCCATCAGTTGCTGGAGATGTTTTTGAAGAATTCATACTCCGATGGTATCATGGGAACGAGGTAATGAACGGTAATTACGAGATCGAGGGAAAGAAAGTAGATATAAGTAAGATAGATATGCCTGTCCTTGTTTTAGCAGCCGAAAAAGACCATATAACCCCACCAGAATCCGTGATACCCTTCTTTGAAAAGATCCCTTCGAGAGATAAGAAGATGCTTTTGTCTGAGAAGGGGCATATAGGATTGAGTGTGAGTAAGACATCTCATAGTAAAATTTGGCCTGAAGCGATTCGTTGGATCGTTGAAAGATCTTAGTAATTTAAAATTCGATTAAAAGAAAAAATAAAAAATATTCACTCTTTTTTCTTTGTAGCGGTTTTCTCACCAAATTCGATCATCTTGGAGAAGATCTCATCTTGTTGCTTTTCAAACTGGTCAAGTAGCTTTTTGAAGTTTTCAAAAACCTTCGTCTGAGACTCCATGTAAAGATCTATCGTCTTCTTCACACTCTCGTAGCTTTCGGAAGGTATAAACTGTCTCATATACATCTCATACATGCTCATATAGCTATCCATCGCTATCTTCACCATATCCAGCATAGATTTACCCACAGCAAAACCCATCTTATACATACCCCTTACCGCATCCATAAATTCCCTATACTCCATCCTTTTCACCTCCTAACTCCTTAATTACTATAACTTTAACAACGTCCCCTTCCTTTAAATCAAGAGCTATTCTATCTGCTTCAGGAATACTCAATCTTCCACCGCTCTGAAGTTTAGCTCTAAAAATTGCTGTGTTGCTTTGCATGGGATTTAGCTTTGCTAAGTTATTCAAAGCGGTTGTTATCATCTCAATTAGGTTTGTCTGCATCTTCAGGGTATTTTCCCAGAGCTTCTGGACCTCCTTTAGGTAATCCATTACCATTAAATACCACTAAATGGTCAAAGTTTAAAAAGTTTTCGATAAAAAATTATTTAATTCAGATGAGATCGTTCTCTACCAATCGGAATTTATATAAACAATGAATACAAAAATGGTAATTAAAAGACTCCATTACCAGCTGAAGATTTAGCTGAAGCACTACATGGAGCCAAGAGGCATAGAGTTTTGGCGATAGTATTAGAATTAACAAAGCAATTCGACCCTAAGCTCTATCAAGAATTTTGAGCAAAGAATCCCTTCAAAGAAAAAGCTTAACCTCTTCTTATAATAACCCCTTACGTAAACCTTTCTTCCCCTTAACTCGATAATGTGGTCTTATGTAAATCAGCCAGCTTCCATCTCTTTCCTAATTTCTTCATCTATTTTATTTATCTCTTCATCAGTATAACGTGGTAACCTCATAACTTCGTTTCTTCTCTTTCTTGCTGTTATAGCATGGTAAATATCTCTTCCCTGCTTACAGAGAATGAGCTTCTAATCTTTTAAAGCTTGTCTGGAGAGAAGAAAAAGGTGGAAAGAAAGCCAAAACCTTTTAAGACCAAGATTGCTCATAACAGTTTCTAAAGAAGTCTACGACTATCTGAAGGGAAGCGTTTACAATGCTTCAAATTCATCGAAGATCTCTTTAAAAGATTCAAAAACCAAGTTCAGCCATCTTTTATTCTCGTTTCGAATGCGGGGGGAGGGATTTGAACCCCCGAATCCCTACGGAACTGGCCCCTCAAGCCAGCGCCTTTGACCGCTCGGCAACCCCCGCTTTTTAAACTACAGCTAATTTAGAGCATTTAAATTGCATATTAAACTTTTGGTTATCATTGAATTGGGCTAACACTCGTAGTAAAGATTAAATACTTCTAAACTATTTTTTAAATATGATGGGCATAAATTCAAAAAATCTGCTTTTAGCATTTTTTTCACTCATACCGCTTATATTAGCCATAACAGTAAATGCTCAGATCGTCTCTCCAACCATCCGAATAGATCCAGTTGAGGGTCCTGTAGGGACCTCGGTAAGTGTTAGGGGGTCAAATTTCCTTTTAAATTCAGAAGTTAGAGTTATCTGGGAAGATCAGGTTTTGGGAACTGGAAAAGCGGATTCAGGAGGAAATTTCTGGATCTCAGTAAGAGTTCCAGAGGTTCCGGGTGGTTATTATAAGATCATAGCAATAGATGAGGTAAAAAACAATGCATATTCGACATTTAGAGTAACACCAAAGATCACTAAGTTCTCTATTTCAAGAGGTGCTCCAGGAAGTATGGTAAGCATTAGTGGAAATGGCTTCTCCGCAAATTTCCAGGTTGAAGTGAGATTAGTCGATCCATTCAGTGAAACACAAAATTTGGGAGTGAAGCGTATTCAAGCGAATGAGAATGGTGTGATCCAAGTAGAATTTGAGATCCCAAATGTCCCACCTGGAGATTATAGGATCTACGCTTTGGATTCCAAAACTGGATTGAAGACGGAGTTCTTTAAGTTTACAGTAGAACCGCCTAAGACAACTCCGGTCCAAACAACTCCTACTCCTGTGCAAAACCAAACAACTCAAACCGATAAAACCACTGAAACAACCCCTGTAAAAACGACTCCAAAGACACCCGTGACCTATACACCAAGAAAAACTCCAGGTTTTGAAGTTCTGGTTGCACTTGGTGGCATTGCAACCGCTCTTCTGATTTCGAGAAGGGTTAGATGAAGATCATTTTTTATTTCCTTATTCTAAATTTCCCTTTAGTTAGTTTGGTTTGTTCGCAAAATATTTAAATATCGCCCATAAACTCTTTTTCCATAACGGTGATGAGATGTTCAAGCATATAGTTAGAATTGCAGACACAGATCTGGATGGAAACAGAAATGTGGTTCACGCTCTCACTGGAATACCAGGTATAGGAATTAGAATGGCAAGAAGCGTTGTGAACGAGCTCGGAATAGATGGAAAGAAAAAGTTAGGCAAATTGGAGGATGAAGAAATCACAAAAATCAGGGAATTAATCGAGGAAATGATCGAAAAATTCCCACCTTGGATGCTTAATAGGCGTTCAGATCCTTATACTGGCAAAGATCTGCATTTACTCTCAAAGGACATCAACTTTGCGAGAATGCTCGACATTGAGAGAATGATGAGAATGAAATGCTATCGTGGCGTTAGACATGCAAAGGGTAAAAAGGTAAGGGGACAGAGAACGAGGTCTACTGGCAGAAAAGGGAGAACAGTGGGTGTGGTGAGAAAGAAGACTTGAGGTGAGAGTATGGGCGATCCTAAGAAGAATAGAAAGTGCTACGTAGCCCCTGTCCGTCCATGGGATAGACACAGACTTGAAAGGGATAATCAGTTAGTCATAACCTATGGTTTGAGGAATAAGCGAGAACTTTGGAGATTTCAAAACATTCTCAGGAAGTATAGAAGGGTTGCAAGAGATCTGCTTGGCAAGATCAACCTCCCTGGTAAGGAAGGAGAGATTGCGAAGTCAAAAGCTCAGGCGGTTATTAAGAAACTGCAGAAATATGGTGTTTTGTCAGAAAATGCAACTCTCGATGATGTCCTTGGGCTCTCTGTGGAGAACTTTCTTGAGAGAAGACTTCAAACTATCGTTTACAGACAAGGATTAGCAAAGACGATAAAGCAGGCGAGGCAGATGATCGTTCACGGTCACATAGAGGTTGATGGTAGAAAAGTCACCTCTCCAAGCCTTATAGTTTTACGTGATTTGGAAAAAAAGGTTGGAGTGAGGGTGAAGGGAAATGCCTGAAAAGGAGAAAATAAGGTGGGGTATAGCACATATTTTTTCTTCTTACAACAACACGATCATAACGATCACAGACATCACGGGCTCTGAGATCATAGCAAGGGTTAGTGGGGGAATGATCGTTAAAGCTGCGAGAGATGAGGGGAATCCATATACTGCAATGCAGGGAGCCTTGAAGGCTGCAAGCATTGCTATGGAAAAGGGGATAAATGCGGTGCATGTGAAAGTTCGGGCTCCAGGAGGGAACAAACCAAGAGTTCCTGGACCAGGAGCTCAGGCTGCGATAAGGGCTCTTGCAAGAGCGGGGCTAAGAATTGGCAGAATTGAAGATGTAACACCGATTCCGCACGATGGAACTCGATTACCTGGTGGTAGAAGGGGTAGGAGAGTTTAATGCCAAAAATTGAAATTGTTAAAGAAGAAGAACATAAGATCATTTTTAAACTTCTCGATGCATCACCTGCTCTGGTAAATTCAATAAGAAGGGCGATGAAGTCTCTCGTTCCAGTGCTGGCAATAGACTATGTTGACTTCTACGTCAATTCAAGTTACTTTTACGATGAAATGATCGCCCATAGGCTTGCGATGCTTCCAATTAAAACAGATCTGGGCAGGTTGAAGATGAGAGAAGAGTGCAGTTGTGAAGGTGTTGGGTGTCCGAGCTGTCAGATCTCGTTCAGACTAAATGTTGAAGGTCCAAAAGTTGTGTTTGCTAAGGACTTTGTAAGCGATGATCCAGCGATTCACTTTGCATTCGAAGATATTCCTGTGCTTGAGCTTTTTGAGGGTCAGCAGTTGATGATCGAAGCGGTAGCAAGGCTTGGAATCGGTAAAGAGCACTCAAAGTTTCAACCAGTTTCAGCTTGCTTCTACAGAATAATTCCGAAGATCGAGATAAATGAAAAATGCGATCTCTGCAAGAGTTGCATTTCCGCTTGTCCCAGAAACATTTTTGAAGAAGGAAATGGAGAGATCATCATAAATAGCCCCGAAAATTGTTCCCTTTGTATGGAATGCGTTAAGGCGTGTGAGTTAAAAGCTCTAAGTGTTATTGAAACAAACGATTATCTCTTCGTCGTTGAAGGAACTGGAGCTTTACCAGTTAAAGATGTGCTATTGAAAGCAATTTCAATTCTTAAAGAGAAGGCTGAAAATTTCAACAAACTCATTTCTGAAATAGATGTTTAGAATAATTCCAGCAGTAGATTTAAAGGATGGAAAAGTTGTTAGGCTTAGACAAGGTAGAGAGAAGGAGATAACCTTCTCCACCGATAATCCCATTCTGGTTGCCAAGAAATGGATTGAGAAGGGTGCAAGAGTTCTGCATGTTATCGATCTCGATGGAGCATTTCAAGGAAAGTTGAAACATGAAGAGATAATAAGGAAGATAATTGATTTGGGTGTAGAAGTCCAGATTGGAGGTGGAATAAGGGATTTCGAAATTGCAGAGAGATTGCTAAACTTTGGAGCCGAAAGAGTAATATTTGGAACTCTCGCGGTTGAGAGGGTTGAAGAGGTGCGGAATTTCGCTAAGCATTGGAAGAAGAGGGTGATGATCGCTGTAGATGTGAAGAGCGATAAAGTTGCTGTTAAGGGTTGGAAGGAGAGAACTTCTTTTTCTCCTTTGGATTTTATAAAACTCTACGAAGATCTCGATCTCTCATTTCTTTATACAAACATCGATGTCGAAGGACTTGTTTCTGGGATAGAGAGGGAAAAAATGCTATTCCTCAAGCAAATAAAGCGTCCTTTTTACGTTGCTGGAGGAATATCGTCATTAGAAGACATAAGATTTGCTAAAGAGCTTGGAGCAACAGGAGTTATACTTGGTTCTGCACTTTACACGGGAAAGATTAAATTAGAGGAGGCACTTGAATTGGAACATGAAGAGAATTAGTAGAAAAACCACTGAAACTGAAGTTAGTGTAGTTTTTGATTCTGAAAAGCTTGAGATCAGCACAGGAATTCCATTTTTTGACCACATGCTGGAAACAGTGGCAAGACTTTCAAGCTTCAACATCGAAGTAAAAGCCTCAGGAGCTGATGAGCATCATGTGATCGAAGATGTGGCAATTTGTCTTGGAAAGAGCATTTCAGAGGTTGATAAAAAGGGTATAGAGAGGTTTGGAAGTTCAATAGTTCCAATGGACGATTCTGTAGCTATTTGTGGAGTGGATTTCAGTGGAAGAGGGGTTTTTGTATTTGAAGGAGATTTGAAAGACTACGAGATCAAAGCAGAAAACGTTCTGCACTTCTTCGATACTCTTTGCAGAAATTCGGGGCTAAACGTTTATTTAGCAGTGAGAGGAAAAAATTCACATCACATGATCGAGTGTGCATTTAAAGCTTTTGCAATAGCTTTAAAGCAGGCTTTGAGTAAAACTGGTAAAGAGTTCAGGAGCACAAAGGGTGTTCTCGATTGATCTTCTGCGAGAAACTGAGTAAGAAATTTGGGGAAACTTTCGCTCTACAAGATCTCTCCTTTTGTGCAGAGGGAAAAATAGCGGTTTTCGGATTCAATGGTGCGGGAAAATCTACACTCTCAAAGATCTTCGCTGGGATCTTGAAGCCGAGTTCTGGCAAGATCGAGATCTTCGGAATGAAGCCAAGCGAAAGTCCAGAGCTCAGGAGAAAGATAGGTTTAGTCACGCATAATCCAATGGTATACAGAGAACTTACAGTTAAGGAAAATCTCGAATTTTATGCCAAACTATACAGAGTCAAAGATTGGAGAAGCGTTTTGGAAAACTTAAGACTTTCAGACAAACTTAATTCAAGACTTTCAGAGCTTTCAAAGGGATTTGTTCAGCGTGTTGCAATTGCAAGAGCTTTATTGATAAAACCAAAAGTTTTAATTTTGGATGAAGCGCTTTCAGGATTAGATCTTGAAAGCAAAAGAGAAGTGCTTCGCATGATCAAGGATTTCAACGGAATTCTCGTTTTTTCAACCCACAATTTTGAGGAGGCACAATTTTGTCAAACTTTTATTGTTCTTGAAAAAGGAAAGCTTGCTTATTTCGGAGAAAGCTATGAAAAAGCTCTCAGAGCTCTTTCTGCTATTTGAGATCATAAAAAAGGATCTAAAAATTGAGGCGAGAAGTAAAGCAGGTATTAATCAGATGCTCCTACTTTCTTTAACCACCGCATTTCTTTTCAGCATCTCAATTGATGTTGAAAGCTTTTTTCCACAGATCATTCTCTTGATAATCCTCTTCACATCAATCTCAGGAACCAGCGTTACTATTTTGAGAGAATACGATCTTGAGACTTTAGAGGGCTTAAAAGCCTCGCCACTCACAAACTCTCACATCATGCTGGCAAAGAGCTTTTCACATTTGCTAATAGTTTTAACCATTACCGCATTAGTTTATCCGATCTGTTATGCCCTTTTCAATCTCAACGGTGACTTTTTACTCACATATTTTGCGGTAATTATAGCGGTTTTACCGATCTCTGGAGCTATAAATCTTCTTTCTCCTCTCTCAGCCGGTTCTAAGGGTAGAGAGATGCTCATACTTGCGATGCTTTTTCCAGTGATCTTTCCCGTCCTTCTCCCAGCAACGAAATCGATAGCTTTAGCTTATTCTGGAACTTTCGATCTAATGAGCTCTCTTTTTATAGTCTCTTACACGGGGATCATCTATTCTCTTTCCATCTTGCTTTCCGATCACTTTTTCTAAAAGAATTTTTATACTCTCTGCTGAGAATTGATCAATGGCTCTCGAAGCTCTTAGAGATTTGGCAAAGAAGATCATGGGTTCTACAGCGATAGACAAGAAATTCGTTGAGGAGATGGTGCGAGATATTCAAAGAGCTTTGATAAAAGCTGATGTAAATGTTAAACAGGTTAAAGAGATTAGCGATGCTATAAAGAAGAGGGCTCTTAGCGAAGAAGTTCCAGAGTTTTTTGATGCGAGAGAACAAGTGCTAAGGATCGTATACGAAGAATTGCTAAAAGGCATCGGAGAAGGGCTTGAAATCCCTTTGAAGAAGGCGAAGATCATGTTAGTTGGACTGCAGGGAAGCGGTAAGACTACAACAGCGGTAAAGCTTGCCAAGTTCTTCAAAGATCGCGGATTAAAAAGTGCGGTTGTTGCGGGAGACACTTGGAGACCTGCTGCTTACGAGCAGTTAAAACAGCTTGCTGAAGCAAATTCTATTCCCTTCTATGGTGAAAAAGGAAAAAATGCAATAGAGGTTATTAAAAAAGCATTGGAAAGTGCAAAAGAGGATATTATAATTATTGACACCGCTGGGAGACATGCACTTGAGAAGGAGCTAATAGAGGAGATGATTGCAATAGCAAAGCTTGTAAATCCAGAATACAAGTTCCTCGTGCTCGATGCTGCAATTGGACAGCTTGCAAGCAAGCAAGCAAAGGCTTTTCATGATGCGATCGGCATCAATGGTATCATAATAACCAAATTCGATGGAACAGCAAAAGGGGGCGGAGCTTTAAGTGCTTCGAGAGAAATAGGAATTCCAATAGCTTTCATAGGTGCGGGAGAGAAAGTTGACGACTTTGAAAAATTCGATCCAGCGAGTTTTCTCTCGAGACTTCTGGGAATGGGAGATCTTAGGACTCTGATGGAAAAAGTGGAGAGGATTGCAAAGGAAGAAGAGATCGATGCAGAAGCATTTTTAAAAGGCAGTTTTACATTAAAGGATATTTACAAGCAGATTGAGGCGATGAACAAACTTGGTCCAATTAGAAAGGTTTTGGAAATGATCCCAGGCTTTGGCATCGGAGTTGATGAGCAAACTGCAGAGATCACTCAGGAGAAAATGAAAAGATTTAAAGTGATCATGGATTCTATGACTGAGGAAGAGCTTCTAAATCCAAAGATCATAGACAGCTCCCGAGTTAGGAGAATTGCGATTGGAAGTGGGACTTCGCAACAGGAAGTGAGGGAGCTACTGAAATATTATGAAACTGTGAGGGCATTCATGAAGAAGATGAAGAAAAAGAAGTTGCCCATAAAGGGCTTAAAGCTTGGGATATGAAAGCGGGAATTGATGAAGCGGGCAAGGGATGCGTTATAGGACCAATGGTTATCGCTGGGGTTGCTTGCGATGTAGAAGATTATCTTAGGAGCATTGGGGTTAGAGATTCAAAAAAGTTGAGTCAAAAAAAGAGAGAAGAATTGGCGGAAAAAATAAGAGAGGTTGCAAGGGTTGAGGTGATCAAGATCCCAGCAAACGTTCTTGATGAACTCATGGAGAGAAAGACGATCAATGAAATTTTGAAGGAAAGTTATGCAGAGCTATTGAAGAGATTAAAGCCAAAGATTGCCTTCGTCGATAGTCCAGATGTGAAACCAGAAAGGCTTGCAAATGAACTTAGAGCTATGACAGGCATCGAGATCATTGCAGAGCATAGGGCAGACGAGAAATATCCGCTCGTTTCTTCAGCTTCGATCATAGCCAAGGTTGAAAGAGAAAAGGAGATCGAAGTTCTAAAGAAAACTTTTGGAGACTTTGGAAGTGGTTATGCAAGTGATCCAAAGACTATAGCTTATCTAAGGCAGTTTAAAGAAGAAATGCCCCAGTTTATCAGGAAAAGATGGAAAACAATTGAAAGGCTTCGTCAAAGCTCTCTATGGTAAGGTTGGGCTTAATTTCAATCACTTTTGACCTTCTAACTCCTTCAATCTATTTAGCAACATCTCTCTTATCGCGAGCAAGTCTTCTCTCAGCATTTCCAATTCTTTAATCTTCTCCTCGATCTCCTTAAGCTTTTTCTCTCCATATCTTAGTGTTAGCTTGATCTGCTCAGTTTCTCCAGCGAGATCATACATCTCTATCATCTCTTTTATCTCGCTTAAACTGAAACCAAGCTTTTTTCCACGAAGAATCAATTTAAGTCTCGCTTTATCTCTCTTAGTGAAAACCCTCTGATTTCCTGAAGTTCGTTTTGGCGATAGAAGTCCTATCTCTTCGTAGTATCTTATTGTTCTCGTGCTAATCTCGAACTCTTTTGCAAGTTCAGAAATGCTATAGGTCTCTTTCTCCTTTCTTTTAGTTTTTGCAGGCATTATAACTAAAAGTCAATCAAGCATAAAAATATTTCTATCATATAAATGACATTAACGTAAACGTAAAATTTAAGTATGCTTTTGTGGAAATATAGATGGTGAGAGCATGCTCGAGAACAATTTCTTGCTAACTGAAGAGGAAGTGAAGCTTCGAGAAAAAGTGAAGGAGTTTGTCGCAAGCGTTGATCCAGAACTTTTGCGAAAAATGGATAGAAATGAAGTCGATTATCCTTATGAGTTTGTTAAATCTTGTGCAGAAAAAGGACTTTTGGGTTTGAGATTTCCAGAAGAGTATGGGGGCAAAGGTTTAACTTGGACTGCAGAAGCGGTTGCTTTGGAAGAGATCGGTGTTCTTGGCATGGGAATTGGGTGCGCTTATTCGATGGTGAGCATTGTGGGCGAAGCTCTTTATCGTTTTGGCACCGAATGGCAAAAAGAAGAGTTCTTAAAGCCAATAATAAAGGGAAAGAAGATCTCTGCTGAAGGCTTAACGGAGCCAAGGGGGGGTAGCGACTTCTTTGGAACAACGACGAAGGCTGAAAAGAAGGGGAACGTCTGGGTTCTTAATGGCTCCAAGAGGTTCATCGCTGGAGGAAAAGTTGCGGATTTTTATCTGATCTATGCAAGAACAGATCCAAATGCTCCGAGCCATAAGGCTTTGACCGCCTTCATAGTTGAAAGAGAGCGAGGAGTTGAAATTGAGGAGCTCTACAATCTCATGGGTTTCCGTGGCATGGGGACTGCGAGGATCGTTTTTAAAGATCTTGAGATCCCTAAGGAATACGTTCTTGGCGAAGTTAACAACGCAAGGCAAATTTTTAACAGAATGATGATCCCTGAAAGGCTAACTTCAGCAGCGGGATCGCTCGGGGTTAGAGCAGCTCTTGAGATTGCAATGAGATATTCAGAGAAAAGGAAGGCGTTTGGAAGAAAGATCAGGGAGTTCCAAGGAGTTAACTTCATGGTTGCTGAAGCTATAACAAAGCTCGATGCTGCAAGAGCGCTCGTTTACAATGCAGCGAAAGCGGTCGATCTTTACGATGCGGGTAAATCTACACTCGATCCTCGAAGACTTGTAAGCGAGGCAAAGTTATTCGCAACTGAAATGGCATGGGATGTTGTGAACAAGGCGATGCAGATCCTTGGAGGCATAGGCTACACGCAAGTTTATCCAGTTGAGAGAATGCTCAGGGATCTTCGTCTTGGCTTGATCTGGACTGGAAGCAATGAGATCATGAAAGTTCTAATTCAACATGAAGCCTACGATCTCCTTGGTCTGCCAAGCAAGGAAAGAGATTACGAAAAAGATGCCATGGATTGGTATAAAGAATGGGAAAAAGTTTACGAGTGAATTTCTATTATTTCTCCTTTTTCAACCGCACTCTTTTCAAGCTCCTCAAATTCTTCAAATTCCTCCACAAACTCTTTTTTTGCCCTCGTCTCAGGATGCTTTGCTACCATGAGAGAACAGCAATCTTCGTATGGCAAAATTGAGATCTCATAAGTTCCTATTTTCTTCGCAAGCGAAATGATTTCCTCCTTATCAAAACCTAAAAGTGGTGGGAGCACTGCAAGCTTTGAAGCGGAATATATGACGTTCAAATTGTCGAGAGTTTGACTTGCAACCTGTGAAATGTTGTCTCCAGTCACTATTGCCTTAGCATTCTCTTTCTCCGCAATCAAATTTGCCATTCTCATCATGCTCCTTCTGTAGATCACCATTCTAAGCTTTGGAGGAACAATTCTAATTATCTCCATCTGCACATCCTCGAAGGGGATCATGTAAAGCTTCAAGTCTCCTTGATATTCTGAGAGCTTTTCAGCAAGCATTACGATCTTCTTCCTCACATCTGGGGAGTGCAGAGTTTTGTTGAAAAAGTGCACCGCAACGACTTCGCAACCTCTCTTCATCGCCAAAAAGCTCGCAACTGGGCTATCTATACCACCAGAAATCAGTGACACAACTTTACCTGCAGTTCCTACAGGTAGTCCACCAATTCCTTCGAATCTCTTTGAGTAAACCAAGGCAAAATTTTCTCCGATCTCTACCCAAATTGTAACATCTGGGTTCTCAAGATCGACTTTTTTACCCGTTTTCTCCACAACCGCACTTCCAAGTTCTTTGTTGATCTCAATAGAGTTTAAGGGAAAATTTTTATTTCTTCTGGAGGTTGAAATTTTAAAAGTTTCAAAATCCTCTGGCAAAGCTTTGAAAACCGCTGATTTAATTGCAGAGAGTTCAAGGTCAGTTTTATAGCCTATGCCAAAATATCTTATTCCCGGAACTTTTCTCAGTTTATCTTCAATTCCATCGTAGTATTCGACTTCAATCCATCCAAACCTCCTTTTGGCCTTTGCAAATCTACCTATATTTTCCACAAGCTTTCGTTCGAAAAATACTCTATTCTCTCCTTTAACCCCAATCTCTCCGTAGTGCACAATGCAGATCTCCATTAAAAAAACTTGTTGCAAAGGTATTTAAAGGGTTTTGCAGAATCTGAATATGGATCTTCAAACTGCAGCGGAGAAAATAAGATCGATGGAAATTCGTGGAGCATCGAGAATTGCAAAATTCGCTGCAGAGGTTATGAAAGAGCAAGCACTTAAAGTTAAAGAGAATTTCGATGAAGAAATGTTAAAGGCTTCTAAGATCCTTTTAAACACCCGTCCCACTGCGGTAAGCCTTTTCAACGCTATAAATTATATAATGAGGTATCGTGGAGAGAATTTAGAGGAAAAAAGGGCAGATCTCGTTAGAAGAGCTGAAGAATTCATAAGCTGGGTTGATAGTGCTCAAAGGAAAATTGCGGAGATCGGTGAGAAAATGATCAAGGACAACTCCACGATCTTAACACATTGCAATTCCTCAACCGCTATAGCGGTTATAAAGAGGGCTCATGAAGTTGGCAAGAAGATTGAAGTCATAGCCACAGAGTCGAGACCAAGATGGCAAGGACATATAACTGCGAGGCAATTGAGAGAAGTGGGAATAGAAGTGACTTTGATCGTTGATTCCGCGGTTAGATTCTTTATAAATGAGGTTGACTGCGTCATAGTTGGAGCGGACACGATCACAGCGAATGGAGCATTGATAAACAAAATTGGAACTTCTCAAGTTGCCTTATGTGCAAAAGAAGCAAGAGTGCCATTCATGGTTGCTGCAGAAACTTATAAGTTCAGTCCAAAGACGCTTTTTGGAGATCTCGTTGTAATTGAAGAAAGATCCGCTGAAGAAGTAGCTCCAAAGGATCTGCTCGATTTAGGAGTTAAGGTAAGAAATCCTGCCTTTGACGTTACCCCTCGGGAGTATATAGATGTTATAATCACAGAAATAGGCGCAATTCCGCCAGAGATGGCTTATTTGATCATTAGGGAGAGGTTCGGGTATAGCGGAGTTAGCGAGGGGGAGGCAGAGATAGAGATCATCGAATGAGAGAGAATGTTAAATATTTTAAAAATCTTCGTAAAATTTAGCCACAAACAAAAAAATTTTGATTAAATCTATGAGTTGGCATAAGCTTTATATACTTAACATACTCATCATTGTCATGGTGTTTAGCAAACTCATATCTGAAGCAGAGATCGTCATAAGACATCTCGAAGTTTTACAAGCGGTGTTGGAGAAACAGCCTATAGGAATATTCAAGCTATCAGACCTTCTAAACATGCCAAAACACAGAGTTCGCTACTCTTTGCGAGTTCTTGAGCAATCTGGAATTATAGTGCCGACACAATACGGAGCGATGGTAAAAGACGAGGGCTACGACAAGATCGAGCAGTTGAAAAGCGAAGTAGAAAAAATAAAAGGGCTTGTAGCTCAAATCGAAGAGCTGGTTAAAAAACTCTAATCATTCGACGATTTCTGCAAATCCGTATTTTTTCAGAACTTTTGTAATTCTTACTTTTACATTGTCATTCAGCTTTGCTCCAGGCACAAAAACTACGAAGCCTTCAATTTTTGCTATTCCATCTCCTTCGCTTCCTACCGCTTCTATTTTCACTTCCCTAACATCTCCAACCTTAACTGGTGGTTTACCAAATCCAAATTCCCTCAAATTTAACACCTCACATCGATTTTAATCTCTTCTACATGGAAATATTTAAGTTTTTCTACAAATCTTGAAAATTTCACTCTTCAAAAAAACCCAATTTGAGCATCTTTCTTGTCTCCTCTTCAAACTTTTTGAGATCTTGAAGTCTGTAATCTTCTTCAAGAGCCTTTTTTAGAGCTTCGACATCCGCTTCGATCTTAATTTCTCTCGTTCTTCCATATCTGCCTTTGGATATTATTATGGAATTTATTACCCCTAAGGAATCGAGCTCTGAAAGAAGATCGCTAACTCTTCGCTGAGTTAGAGCTTCAATGCAAATTTTCCCGCACAGTTTTTTGTATACACAGTAAACTTCTCCAGTTGTAAACTTGTCAGATTCCTCAGCTAAGAGCGTCATGCTGTAGAGCAGTATTTTTGTGTGAAGTGGCAAGGTTCGAACTGTTTCGATCATGTAATCTGTCTCGATCTTCCGCACCGCTTTCCTGACATGTTTTATTCTAACCTTGTTGTCTTTCTCTCGCTCTGCAATCTCTGCACTAACTCTAAGCAGATCCAACGCTTTTCTCGCATCTCCATGCTCCTGTGCAGCTATAGCACTGCAGAACTGAATTACTCCTTCTTCTAAAGCCCCTTCATTGAATGCAAGCTTAGCTCTTTGCTTTAAAATATCCTCAAGTTGTTCCGCATTGTAAGGTGGAAATACAAGCTCTTCCTCGCTAAGAGAACTTAAAATCCTTGCATCTAAAAAGCTCTTGAACTTTAGATTATTGGAAATTCCAATCAGAGAAACTCTTGCATTGCTAAGATCTGAATTCATCCTTGTAAGGCTGTAGAGTGCTTCTTCAGCCCTTTTTACAAGCTTATCGATCTCGTCGAGGACTATTACCATCTTAATTCCCTTGCTTTCAATCGCATTCTTCACCTCTTCATACACTTGATCTGTAGGCCAGCCTGTCATTGGCACATTTTTTCCGAGCTTTCTCGCAATGCTTGCGAGAACTCTGTAAGCGGTATCTATGATCTCGCAGTTCAGATATAACACCGCTACATTGGCCTTCAGCTTGGAGCTAATATCTTCAAGATTTTTTATAACGAATTTCACGGTTGCGGTTTTTCCAGTTCCTGTTTTCCCATAGATGAAGATATTAGAAGGAGTTCCACCCTTGAGCAAAGGGGAAAGCAGTTCTACAAGCTGTTGGATCTGTTCCTCGCGATGTGGTAAGCTTTCT
>JANXDV010000130.1 GCA_025058955.1 Archaeoglobaceae archaeon
TCATTTCGGTTATTTCCGATTTTTTCTGAACTCTTTGTCTTCTCTCTTGATCGATTCTTCGATGACCATCAGCGCGTTCATCAAGTCTTCCTCGCTGATTGTGAGGGGGGGCTGAATTCGAAGTATCCAGTCGCCTGAATCCATCAACGGAATGACCCCGTTCTTTATCGAGTTCATGTAGACGTTTCTCGCGGATTGTGGGTTGCGGGTTTTTCTTTTTTTGTCGCTGACGAACTCGATTCCATACAGCAGCCCCCTGCCGCGAACATCGCCGACAACTTCGTACCGTTCTGGCCAGTCTTCGATCGCTTTCAAACCTTTTTCCCCGAGTTCGGCGGCTTTTTCAACAATTTTGTATTTTTTGAAAGCTCTGATGTTTGCAGCTGCGGCGAGACAGCCGGCCGGATGTCCTCCGAAAGTTGTTCCGTATTCGACCGGCTCGGATGCCATCGCATCTTCTGAGCCGTAGACGGCGGCTATGGGGAAAATTCCTCCGCTTATACCTTTACCAAGGGGCATCAAGTCAACATCAACGTTCCAGTACTGCATGGCAAACCATTTTCCAGTTCTCCCAAAACCTGTCATGACTTCGTCGGCGATGAGAAACCAGTCATACTCCTTGGCGAGTCTCGCCAAGCCGTAGATGAAGCTATCGGGCGGAATCCAAACACCGGCCTCGCATGCTATCGGCTCGAACAAGACCCCTGAAATACGTTCGGGTGATGCTTGATACTGTAAAACCCATTCTTCAAGGTATTCTATGATGAACTTCCCCCACTCTTCGGACGTCATGTGTTCGGGCCGCCTGTAACAGTCTGGGTAGGGAAGTAGGATCGCTGAATTTCCGTACAGATTCTCGAAATAGCTTCGGGCATCAGCTCCTTCGGGGCCGTATCCCAGAGTTCCGGTATAGTACCCGTGATACTGTCCGAGGAAACTTATGATGTGAGGGCGTTTCTTG
>JANXDV010000131.1 GCA_025058955.1 Archaeoglobaceae archaeon
ACGAGACAATTGTCAAGTCGTTGTCGTTCCCCACGCTGGCGGTGCGATGCACGACCCCAAGGACATCCTTGAAGCCATTTTGATGGTCGCAAAAGGGAAACCGAAGAAGGGAGACTGATGGGCAATGGCAAGAATAGGCGTGTTCGTTTGCCATTGCGGTGAAAATATCGCAAGAACAGTTGATGTGGAAGAAGTTGCTGAGTTTGCAGCGAAGTTGCCGGGGGTCGTCCACTCGGTTCACTATGTCTACATGTGCTCCGAACCAGGTCAAAAACTCATCCGAGATGCCATCGCTGAAAAGAACCTGACGGGCGTAGTTGTCGCTGCCTGTTCGCCCCATTTGCACGAACGGACTTTCCGCACCACTTGCCAAATGGCGGGCTTAAACCCTTACCTTTGCGAGATGGCAAACATAAGAGAGCACTGCTCTTGGGTTCACCGCAACCGAGATGTGGCTACCGAGAAGGCGAAAGAACTGGTGGCATACATCGTTGAGAAAGTCAAGCGCAACAAACCGCTCAAGCCCGTTCGCCTTCCTGTGACGAAACGGGCATTGGTCATAGGTGGCGGCATTGCTGGAATTCAGGCTGCCCTTGACCTTGCTGAGGCGGGAATCCCAGTTACGCTCGTTGAAAAGCAGCCTTCCATCGGCGGCAACATGGCTCGCCTATCGGAAACTTTCCCGACCCTTGACTGCGCCCAATGCATTCTCACGCCAAGAATGGTTGAAGTCAAGCAGCACCCGAACATTGAACTTTTGACCTACAGCGAAGTCATTGATGTTTCTGGCTATGTCGGCAACTTCAAAGTCAAAATTTTGCGCAAGCCTCGTTTTGTTGACGAGAGT
>JANXDV010000132.1 GCA_025058955.1 Archaeoglobaceae archaeon
GAACTCTCCATGATCATAGACATTGGCACGAACACGGAGATCATTCTTGGAAACAAAAATAAGCTCTTGGCCTGCTCGACACCTTCAGGACCAGCCTTTGAAGGGGCACACATAACCTTTGGCATGAAAGCGGTGAGCGGAGCTATTGAAGAAGTTGAGATTAGAGATGAGGAAGTTCTTTACAAAACGATCGACGATCAAAAGCCCAAGGGAATCTGTGGTAGTGGAATGATCGATCTCGTTGCGGAACTTTTCAGGAATGGAATAATAAACAGAAATGGAAAGTTCTTGAGAGAAACTTGGAGAATAGTAAGAGAGGAAGTTCCAAAGTTCGTAATTGCAAAGGCAGAAGAAACTGAGTTTGGAAGGGCAATAACTGTGAGTGAGAAAGATATAAACGAATTTTTGCTCGCTAAAGCTGCTATAAAGGCAGGATGGACAATTTTATCAGCTAAATTGGGAATTAAAGCGGAAGAGATTGAAAAGATCTACCTTGCGGGATCTTTTGGAAAGCATATAGACTTGGAGAATGCCAGAACAATTGGTTTGCTACCAAAGAATGGCAAAGTAATCTTCGCAGGCGATTCAGCGGTAAGCGGTGCAAAGCTTGCACTTAAATCGCTTAGACAAAGAGAGGAAATAGAGAAAGTTGTGAAGAGAGTGGAATACATCGAGCTCTCGATAGAAAAGGATTTCCAGAAGGTTTATCTTCGTTCGATAATGCTTTAGAAATG
>JANXDV010000133.1 GCA_025058955.1 Archaeoglobaceae archaeon
TACCACACCCTTAGTTTTTTTCTTTCCTCGATAACTAAATCAGAAATCTTACTATCCGAAAGCTTTCCAGCATACTTATCCAGCACATCTACCTCAGTTCTTCCCTCTATTAACCTCATAATGACATCTGAAAATGACTCTTTTCCTTTTTTGAGTTTCTGTAACTTCTCATAAACTTCATCTCTCACAAATATGTTCTTCATGTTGTTATGTGTATTAACGCTGATTTAAGACTTTCGATTTATTTAAAGATGAGTTTGTATACTCAAACAAAATTCTTAAATTCCTACCTTCACCTTTAAATGGTGGGCTCGTGGTCTAGGGGTTATGACACCGCCCTTACACGGCGGAGATCGCCGGTTCGAATCCGGCCGAGCCCAGTTTTTAAGATAATTAGAAGCTTTGAAAAGATTCTCATTTAATTCTATCTGCTTAGAATCGTTTTATTTTCGATAAATTGGTTTTAACTCGTCCTTTTTTAACTCATCTCTCGATATTTCATATGAGAAATTCGAAGATTAAAAAGAGTCAAGAAAAAATCTTTCTAAATCGCTTATAGCATGTTATTACTAAGTGGATGAGCTAAAAAATCATTGACAACATTATTTGATTGACGACAAACGAGTTATAGGAAACTATAAGAAATGCGATAAAAATAGAATAAGATTCCTTTCCCTAAGTTTTAGAATATTTTAAAGC
>JANXDV010000134.1 GCA_025058955.1 Archaeoglobaceae archaeon
CTCTTACAGTTTGGAAACAGACGAGAAAATAAAGAGGGAGGCAAAACTCTCTTTATTGAGTTATCTTAGTGCAAAAATGCTTGTTTCAAATCTTGAAGATTGGGTGAGAATGAGATTTGCTGTAAGAGAAGCAAATTCTTATGCAAGAACTTTGGAGGGGGAGCGGGATGAGAAAAAAGAGTCGAATGAGATCGTCAAATTGATTGCCTTAGATCTTGGTATAAAGCTTAGAGGTTGGGATACGCATGTTACAAGCTATGTTAGAGCCTCTTCAAGGATCAAAAGTGATGAGTGGAGACTCGTTAACAGGAAAATCGTTGGAGGATATGTAAAAACGAGCAGATCAGAGGTTATAAGAGTGATCGAAGAATTTCTTAGGGCACGAATATTTGAGAAGGTCAACTTTTATTCTGAAATTTTAGATCCTCATCTAAAGGAATTGAAGAGTGTTGCTTTGAAGGAGAAAAAGTTCGATGTAGATCTCGGAGAAGTCAATTTAGATTGCCTTCCCCCATGCATGCTCGAAATTCTCAGTGAACTTCAGAAGGGTATGAATGTGCCTCACTCAGCGAGATTTGCTCTTACTTCCTTTTTACTGAACATCGGAATGGATGTTGAAGATATATTGGGACTATTCAAAAAGTCTCCAGATTTTGATGAGGAAAAATCAAGGTATCAGATCGAGCACAT
>JANXDV010000135.1 GCA_025058955.1 Archaeoglobaceae archaeon
TTATGTAATACAGAAAATTTTATTATCTAATTTTTTAGAGATATTTATATACTCTTTCTGCTACTCTGCTACTATAAACGTGAATTTAGAAGCTGAAAGCTTTAAGTTCCTACTTCGGAAATTTTTGATTTCCGCTCACGGATTTTTTATTTTTTTAATATAATTGAATGGCTTGCAAACTGAGATCGCTTTCAAGTCTTAACAAAATCTAAAAATTGATCCAATTGTTCTTTCTCCCTAACAAGACTATTAAAGCTTCTTTTTCGTCGACTTTAAAATTTTCGCATCATAGTAAAGGATAAAGAGGGTCCGCTTCTTCAGGCAAGAATAGGCGATAGCCAACGTCATGAACCTTGCCCTTGCTCGTTATCTTCAATGCCATGACTATCCGCTATGGCTTCAACCTTCTCTATTTTTACAATCTCACTCCAAAAGGGTCCTTGGATTAAGGATCCCTCTTTAAATTCCATAGTTCGATTAAAAATTGCCTTTATATTAAATTTTTCATTATCTTCAAAAGATCTGCGAAGAAAATTTTTTGAACACAACTTAAAAGCTTTGAGAAATGATCTCTCAAAAAGGTTCCACTGTTCTCGCAAAAGGTAAAGTATCGATCGAGGGGCTTGCAGAGGTTGTAGGCTCACAAAGGATAAAAATATTTGAAAGCGAGAAATTTGTCCC
>JANXDV010000136.1 GCA_025058955.1 Archaeoglobaceae archaeon
GCGAAAGTTGTCTTAGGTTACACTACAGAGAGAACTTTTGGTATTCTAAAAGTTAAAGAAGAAGAGATAAAAAAAGCTTTAGAGGATATAGAAAATGAATGGGGTTTTTGTTGACACTAATATTCTGATTAGACACCTTTCAGGAGATAAAAAAGCGAAAAAAGTAGTTGAAAGAAATTGGTGAGATTGAGGGTTATATTAACCAAGTTGTAGTTTCTGAGCTCATATACCTTTACCTAAGACTAAAAACTGGAAAAGATTCCATTTTATTGAAGAGAAATCCAGAATTCGTAAAAAATGTCGATTTAAATCCTGTTTATGAGCTCATAGATCTTTTTGATGAACTAAGTTCTTCAAAAGTTGTTACAAAACTGTCCAACCAAATAATCTCAAAATATGGTCTTCTCCCAAACGATGCTCTAATCGCTGCAACTTGCAAACACTACGGAATAAAGAAGATTGCAACTTTCGATGAAGATTTCAAGAGAGTCGATTTCCTTGAGGTTTTGGAGCTTTAACTTGTAAAATGTTCGCGTGCTGTGCTACATGCGTATGCAAGCGATAGCTTGCTACGCTGTATGCACATGCGAACGCCAAAGTTTAGTTTTTAAGTTTTTAAACTTTATAAAGAGAATAAAATTCTCTCATCGAAACCTAT
>JANXDV010000137.1 GCA_025058955.1 Archaeoglobaceae archaeon
ATGTGGGTTGGTCGTTTGGAAATTTTGCCAGTTTTTACTCTTCTCTTCTCAGCATTTCGTGGAGGAAAGTGGTGATTCTCTCTCTCGGAATTTTGAACTGTTCTCCAGTTTTAAGATCCTTAACTGAAAACTCTCCCTTGCTAACCTCTTCTTCGCCGATTATAATTGCGAGATCCGCATCAATGTCATTTGCATAGCTTAGCTGTTTTTTCAGATTTCGTTCCATTACGTCAATTATCGCGACGAATCCCGAATCCCTCAACTCTTCAGCAACTTTGAATGCGATCTTCTCGAAACCCTTGAAGTATGCGACTACTACGATTGTCTCCTTCTCACTTTTACCCTCTATAAGCTCACAAACTCTATCAAAGCCTATTGCAAAGCCAGTTGCAGGAGTTTTAATTCCACCAAACAGTTGAGCAAGCTCATAGCTTCCTCCACCACAGATCTGCTTTTGCGCTCCAAGATCCTTTGCATAGAACTCGAAAACTATTCCTGTGTAGTAATCCAATCCCCTTGCAATTCCAAAGTTCAGAGTGTATTTTATGCTTAGCGAATCCATGATCTCAAGCAGTTTTTCGATGTGAGCAAAGTCATGATCTACGAGCTTCTTTGCCTCTTCAATGATCTCTCTATCACCTCTCAGAT
>JANXDV010000138.1 GCA_025058955.1 Archaeoglobaceae archaeon
CCAAAGTTGTTGAAAAATTCGCACCAACCTTGCTGGTGTTCTGTTCCCTTTACAATAATATAAGCATTTTCAAACTTTTCATTTATAGCACGTTCATTTAAATTATCAATTCTCGCATAACTCCAGTTTAATTCTTCGATCATGAATTTAAACCTTCCAGTTCCTGAGAGTGATAGATTTCCTTCAAGACTCGGAATCGTAATTACGAGATATTTGCTTGTCCCAGCTTTGGTTGTTAATAGTATTCTTGGCTCGTAGAGTAGTTTTGAATGCTCCACGTTTCCGTATTTTGAGAAAATTGCTCCGGCTTCCATAGAAAGGATCCAATCCTTGTATTCATACCTCAATTCTCCTGCTGTGGTGTTAAAAATACAAGCTCTTCGATCATAAATGCCTGAACAGAAAGTGAAGTTGGAAATTGCGCTGGTGGATATGTTTAGGCAGTAAAGTCTGAAGTGATCTGGAAGTGGATTACAATTTGAAATTGTGCTCGAGTTGTTGACAAAAGCTATTATAAACTCAGGTCCACTTTTATCCAAAAACATCGTCCCACCCTGAAGCTCGATTTCCGCAACTTGGGCTGGGACGTCTCCAAAGGCAACAGAGTGTACTATATACTGTATTTTC
>JANXDV010000139.1 GCA_025058955.1 Archaeoglobaceae archaeon
AGGAATGCTTGAAGTATTGTCCTAAGGTTAGAACTGGAGACGAAACTGTTGTGATTGCAGAAAAGGCGATCATTTCAGAGAAGCTCTGCGTAGGCTGTGGAATCTGCATTAAAAAATGTCCAATGAGAGCTATTCAGATCGTTGGGCTTCCAGAGAGGCTTGAAGGGAGAGAAGTTCATCGCTATGGCGTGAATGGATTTGTTCTCTACAATCTACCCGTTCCAAGAACTGGTGCGGTAGTGGGAATTCTTGGAGCTAATGGAACTGGTAAGAGCACAGCAGTTAAAATATTGGCTGGGCAGTTAAAGCCAAACTTGGGTAAAGAAAAGGCGGATTGGGAGGAGATATTTGATAGATTTTCAGGCACAGAGCTCTTGGATTACCTTAAGAAGCTGAAAGATGGAAAAATAAGGGCGAGTATAAAACCACAGTATATTGAGACGATCCCGAAGGTTTTTAGTGGTAAAACAAGAGAACTGCTTGAGAAATTTGACGAAAGAGGAATTTTTGACGAAATAGTCGAGAAATTAAATCTTAATACTTCTCTAAATAGGGAATTGGGAGATCTTAGCGGTGGAGAATTGCAACGAGTGGCGATTGCCGTCTGCTACATGCGAGAAGCGG